>JARKOK010000574.1 GCA_029975765.1 Aggregatilineales bacterium | reverse complement strand
ACACATCGCCCATGCCGCCGCGCCCGATCAGCGCGCCAATTTCAAAACGATCAGCAATCTTCTGCGGATGAGTCATAAAGCAGCCTTCTGCGTGCAGCAGTTGACCGTGTTCCGGCAAACTATTTCAATCATACTAATTCTTAACGGAATGCGATAGGAAAGGCCGCACAGTTTCAGCCCGTAATCAGCTGTAACCGAAAGGGCGACCCCACGCCGGTCGCCCCTGCTTATCAATTTAGTACCGCGAAACGCCAGCCCTCTTTTCGCCTGATGAAATTTGACGATCAAAAGGGACAGGGTGCTGCCCTGTCCCTACGGCAGGCTATGAGCGATGCAGAACATCAAAGACCATCAGGGGCACGGTACGCCGCGCCCCTGAAAGCGTGAAGCTTGATCGCCCGCTTACGGTTCGGGCTGGGAGTCGGTTCTGCCGAAGTTGCCGCCTACCAGCACCAGATCAACCACATTAATCTGCTGGTCGCGGTTCAGGTCGGCAGCGCCCGGCGCGGGCGGCACGGCCAGCCCGAAGTTCGCGCCGATGAAGGCGGCGTCCGCGATGTCCACCGTACCGCTGTCGTCCGTGTCACCGGCCAGCAGCGTGATCGTCTCCAGCATGACCGGCTCGCCGGTCGTCGGCACAGCCTGCGTGTAGGCCAGATGCTGCGGCGCAGAAACGCGCAGCGTGTACGTTCCGGCGGGTACGTCGGTGAACTGGAACGCGCCGTTCGCGCCGGTGACGACTTCGGCCAGCGGCACAGCTTCCAGCAGCAGTTCCACCCGGATGCCGGCGCTGTCCGGGCTGTTCTGGTAAACAGCAGTGCCGGCAATCGTGCTGCCTGGCGCTGTCGTCGGGACGGTGGTCGGCGGCAGTTCAGTTGGCACGCTGGTCGGCGGCAGGGTTGGCTCGACCGGCGGCTGCGTCGGCTCGACCGGCGGCTGCGGGCTGCCGTCGTAGCTGCCATTAATGACGGCCACTGTCAGCAGGCGGCCATTCGGATCAGCCGCCAGCACGGTGCAGTTGACCGGCGTGCTGCCGGGGCCGCTTACGCTGTACTCCAGCGTATAGGCCAGCGCATCACCGCTGACCGGCGCTGCCGGTCGTCTGAAACTGGCGCCGATCACCCATTCGCCGGTGGCAGCGTCGAAGCCCCGGTCAATGAACAGGCCGCTGTCGCTGGTAAAAACCCCGTTGTCGGTACGCTGAGTGCCGGTCAGCACGGCGGGATTCACCGCGCAGTGGGTTTGCAGGCCGTACACATTCGCCACGCTCACCAGCCGGAGCGCCACATGGACGGCAGCGCCATCCGGCTGCACCTCGACCACGACGGTCGGCTGGCCGGGAATGGGAGTCGGCGGCGGCTGATCCGGCGGCGGGGCTGGAGTGGGCGGCGCGGGCTGGTCGGGGACGGGAGCCGGCGGCGCGCCGGCCTGTTCCGACAGGCGCTGCGCCAGCGCGGTATAAGCCGGTTTGGGCTGATAATTCTGGTCGAAGATCAGCGCCGCGTCGGCTCGACCCGTGAAGAACGGAATCCACGAGTACTTGTCGGTGAAACCCCACGTGCTGAAGCCGGTGCAGTTGGCGGCCTTCAAACACACATCCAGCATATCGCGGTAGACCTGCGCCTGCGCTTCCAGATTGGCCGCGTTCACGCCGCCGGTATCCTGCACGCGCACGTCCATTTCGGTGATCGCTACCTTCAGACCCAGCGCCGCGTAACGCGCCATATTAGCGGCCACGTCTTCCGGCTTCGGCTTCCACGCCAGCGAGGTATGCACCTGAAAGCCAACGCCGTGAACCGGCACGCCGCGTTCCACCAGCGATCTGACGAGGTTGTAAACCGCGTCGGACTTGCCGCCCAGCCCTTCGGTGCTGTAGTCATTGTAAAACAGCAGCGCGCCGGGGTCGGCCTCCTGCGCGGCGCGGAAGGCGATGTCGAGATAATCCGGCCCGATGCGCTGGTACCAGAGACTCTGGCGCAGGGCGTTCTGATTGTCGTCTACCGCTTCATTAACCACATCCCATTCAGCGATACGGCCCTTGTAACGCCCGACGACGGCGGCGATGTGTTCCCGCAGGATAGCGATACTCTCATCGCGTGAGAACGAGCCGTTCGTAAACCAGGCAGGTAACTGCTGGTGCCACACCAGCGTATGGCCGCGCACCTTCATCTGGCTGGCGGCGGCGAAGTCCATCAGGTAATCGGCGGCAGTGAAATTGTACTGGCCGCGCGCCGGACTGAGCGAACCAAACTTGAACGCATTTTCAGCAATCAGCGTGTTAAATTCCCGCGTGAAGGTATCGCGGTACAGCGGTTCGTTTTGCAGGTACTGCGGCTCGACTGCCGCGCCGAGGTTGATCTGAGTTAACTGGCGCAGCGGCGGCAGCGCCGCGCGCACTGGCTGGAACGCCGCCAGCACCAGCAGCATAAAGAATACGTAAAGTTTTTGTGTCATGCTGGTATAAAATCCCCTTCTTGAACACAAAACATTGTACACCATTGAATTTCAATGGATACAACAATTCTATTTTTACGTTCTTCATAAATCAAGCGGCGGGTTGGGAGATAAGTCCCGGCAGAGCGGAGATTTAAGAATAAAGTACCAGCCAGTTGGTGAGCGCCTGCCGCGTCGCGTCCGGCGCGGACAGGGGGAACAGGTGGCCGTGACCCGCGATTTCGTGGTAAGCGGCTTCCGGCAGCAGGCCGCGCAGTTGGGCGGCAGCCTCCGGCAGGAATACGTCGCTGTGTTCGCCGCGCAGCACCAGCAGCGGCAGCCGGTCGCGCAGCCGGGGCAGGTCATCCCATATCCCGGCGTACACGCTGCCGAAGTAATACGCTTCCCACTCCGGCGGCCAGACCAGTTCCACGCCACCATCTGCCGAGGGGCGCGTGCCGTGTTCGGCGTACTGGCGCAGCGCGGCGTCCGGCCAGTCCGCGAACAGCGTCCGCGTCTTAAAGTAGGCATGGGCGGCCTCAACACTCTCGAAGGCGCGGCGGCGGCGCAGCGCCCCCTGCACCAGCGGGAATTCATGCAGCCCGCCGGCGGCCTGCACGGCGGCGATCACCTGCATGGCCGGGAGTGGCAGAATCGTCGGGTCGAGCAGGCACAACGCGCGGAAGCGTGCCGGTTCGGCCAGCGCCGCCAGCAGCGCGGCCACGCCGCCGAAGGAGTGCCCGACAGCGATCACATCCGTCAGATGGTGGTGTGCCAATCCTTCGAGCAGATCTTCCGCCAGCATTCGCCAGTCGCGCAGCGTTTCCGGCGGGCGCTCATCCGGCCACAGCGCGCGCGGCGGCAGGCAGACCACGCGGTAACGGTCGGTGAGCGGCGCCAGCAGCGGCGCGTATACGGCGGGCGGGAAGCCGTTGGCGACGGCCAGCAGCAGCACCGGGCCGCTGCCGCCAAAATCATCGAGCGGGTAGGTCATGAATGCTCCTTGTGGCAGCACCGGGAAGGCTGCCGCAACAATGCCGGGGGTGAAACACCTACCGAACAGTATAACCTGATGGGTAAGCGTAGAATACGCCTGATTTCGTAGGGGCGGGTTTCGAAACCCGCCCCTACCGACTTTTTGATTTTCCAACCTGAATATAACAATTTGCGCTACGGCTTTTACTCATTTGTCGTATAATAGCTTTGAAGAAGTGGTTACATAGATACCTGAAAGTACTTCCAATGACATCCAGGTACCGGACACTAAGCCCGACCACCCACCTTTACCCTTTGCCTCTTGTGAGAATAAACCGGGATGAAATTTGAAGTGCGTGTCAGTTTTGCCTATCTCATCCTGGCGACGCTCTGGATCATTCTGTCCGATGCGCTCTTAGCCGCGATTCCCATCCCCGCGCTTGTCAATACGCTGCAAACCTATAAAGGCGCGCTGTTCGTGATGGTCACGGCGCTGCTGCTGTTTGTACTGCTGCGGTGGGAACTGAGCCTGCGGCGGCATAGCGAACAGGCCGTCCAGCGCAGTGAAAGCAACTTCCGCTACCTGTTCATCAACAATCCACTGCCGATGTGGGTGTACGATCTGGAAACGCTGCGTTTTCTGGACGTGAACGCGGCAGCGACGCAGCAGTATGGGTACAGCCGCGAAGAATTTTTATCCATGCGAATCCTGGACATTCGCCCGCAGGAGGATGTGCCACGCCTGCTGGAGCAGTTGAAAGCGGAGCGCCCGCCGCTCCAGCAGTCCGGTTTGTGGCGGCACCGGTACAGGGATGGCACGATCATTGATGTGGAGATCACCTCGCACCAGTTGGATTTTGCCGGGCGACCGGCGGCGCTGGTAGTGGCCCAGAACATGACCGAGCGCGTGAAAGCGCAAACCGCGCTGCACGAAAGCAACGCGCTGCTGAATGCCATCATCAACGCCGCGCCGCTGGCGATTTTCCGTTTTGATACCAACGGCGTGATCCAGATGTGCAACCCGGCGGCAGAAACCATCTTTGGCTGGAGCGCGGCGGAGATGCTGGGCCGCCGCCCGCCGTTTGTGCCGCCGCACCTGACGGAAGAATTTGTGGGACTGCTCCGGCGGTCGCTGACCGGCGAGCCGTTTGTCGGTTATCAGACCACCCGCCAGCGCAAGGACGGCACGATGATTGATGTCGCCGTATCGGCTGCATCGCTGCCAGACGCACAAAGCGTGGTATCGGTGGTGGCGGATATAACGGAAGTCAAGCAGATGGAAGCCGAACGGCTGGAAAATGAGCGCCTGCACCTGGCGCTGAACAAGGAAGTGGAACTGCGCAACCTGCGCGGGCGTTTTATGTCAATGGTGTCACACGAGTTCCGCAATCCGCTGGCGATCATTGCCAGTTCCAATAGTATGCTCGAACGCTACTACGACCGGATGCAGCCGGCAGGGCGCGCCGAGCACTTCGCCACCATTGACACGCAGGTGAAACGGCTGACCGAACTGCTGGACGACATCCTCACCATCCTGCGGCTGGAGTCCATTGGCCCGGACTTTAAACCCACCGCGCTCGATCTGGTCGAATTAAGCAGCCGGCTGGCGAGTGAAATGCGGCTGCAAACCCAGAACGCGCGGCAGATCGAGTTCAGCAGCCCGATCAGCCAGGCGCCGATACAGGGGGATGCCAAAATGCTGCGCCATGCCATCGGCAATCTGCTGTCGAATGCGGTCAAATACTCGCCGCCGCAGAGTACCGTCCAGTTGGAGATTGGCACGCAGGACGATCAGTTTGTCGTGCGGGTGAAGGATCAGGGCATCGGCATCCCGCCGGAGAACCTGACGCGGCTGTTCGAGCCGTTTTACCGCGCCGACAATGTGGGCGACATCCCCGGCAGCGGCCTGGGGCTGGCGATCACCCGACAGGCGGCAGAACTGCACGGCGGGCGGCTGGTGGTGGACAGCGTGGTGGGTGTGGGCAGCACCTTCACGATTTACCTGCCGGGGAACACGACGACGGCGGCGAAATAGAGGCACATTTTAGCCCTCACCCTACTTCTCTCAGGGGACATGCATCCCCATTCGAGTCGCCCTCTCGCTGAGGGTAAGGGCTAAAAATGTTATCCCTAAGTGGCGCTGCCTTAATATTCCCCGGCTTCCATGATCTCGGCGAGGCGGACTTGCGGATTGCTCATGACCGTACCCTCGACGCGGCCCCACAGCGCGCGCAGGGCGGCCAGCATGGCTTCCGCTTCGCCCAGGCTGTCAAAGTCCAGTTCAATCATCACGAAATTGGGGTTATCTACCGGGCGCAGCACCCGGTAACGCCGCACGCCCGACTGCTGCCGGCCTACCGGATCACTGTCAAAAGCCTGCTTCCAACCTGCATAACTGGGGACAGGATGCTCAATCTGTAACGTGACCACCGGACTCTCCCTCAATATACGTTGTATACCGCGTTGACAATCACCTGCCGCTAAAGCTCGTTATCGTTCGGCTTCGGTTTCCGGCGCGGGGCGGCGCAAACGGGGTATCGCCGGCATGAAGCGCGTCAGGCCGGTGCTGGCGGAATGCTGGTGATGGCCGTTGGGTGGGTCGTCGTCCAGGCAGCAGGGCGGCAGCGCGGGCAGCGCAACCGTAAACGTCGTGCCTTTGTCCACCACACTCTGCACGTCAATCGTGCCGCCATGCGCCTGCACAATCCACTGGGCGATAGACAGCCCCAGCCCGGTGCCGCTCGACCCATTATGGCTGCGCGCCCGCGACGAGTCGGCCTGGTAAAAACGGTCGAAGATACGCGCCAGATGTTCCGGCGAAATGCCCACGCCGGTATCTTCCACCTGAAGCTGCGCCCGGTTATCCACCCGCGCCAGCCGGAGGATGATCTGCCCGCCGTCGGGCGTGAAGGTGATGGCGTTGTTCACCAGATTCAGCAGCAGTTGTTTCATCCGGTCAGCATTGCCGAGGATACGAACCGGCTCAACCACCGCTTTGATTTCCAGATCACGGTCTTTCGCCAGCAGCTGCGCCTGCCGGTAGACATCCGCCAGGACGGTATCCAGGTCAAGTTCGGCCAGATCAAGTGTCAGGCCGCCGTAGTCAGCGCGCGCCAGCAGCAGCAGATCGTTAACCATACGCGCCATGCGGTCGGTTTCACTCTCGATGGCTTCCAGCGAAGCCGCGTCCATGCCGTAGCGTTTCGCCAGATCGAGGTTGCCGCGAATGGTGGTCAGCGGTGTGCGCAGTTCGTGGGAAACGTCCGCCACAAACCGCTGCTGCACGCCAAACAGATGCTCCAGCCGATCCATCATACGGTTAAAGACCGAGGTCAGCCGGCCCAGTTCATCCATCGGCCCCGTCCAGGGCAGCCGCGTTTGCAGGTCTTTTTCGGTGGAAATGCTGTCTGCCGCGCAGATGATATTCTCGACGGGTTTTAAGGTCTGGTTGGTCAGCCACAGCCCCAGCACGAAGGACATACCGACCGAGAAGCCGCCGCCGACGAGCATCAACACCGACAGCTTTTCGGTAGCGGAATTGATGGTTTCCAGCGAGGCGGCCACCTGAATGTTGTAAAGCGGCTGGTCGCTGCCGGCCACCGACACGGTGCGCGTGAGGACGCGCAGTTCCATGTCATTCACCAGCGTGGTGGTATACACCGAAGCGAACGTGCCGAGGGTGGCCGAATCCAGTGGGCGGCGGTAGTTGCCAAGATTGGCCGACGCGCCGGCCAGTGTCGGCTGTGGGCGTTCCAGATCGGACCAGACCTGCACTACCACGCCCGACGCGCGGAACACATCCAGTTCCGGCAGGGCGATGGTGATGCTGGTCGGGCTGCCAAATTCACGCACGCGATACGCGCGGCTGTTATTAATCACCTGCTCGGTGGTTTCCCACAGCGTCGAGTCCACCGTTTCCAGCCAGGCGGAACGGATAACGCCGTAGATAACCACGCTAAAGACGATGATAAAGCCGGCCAGCAGACCCGAATACAGCAGGGTCAGCTTTTTGCGAATCGTCATTCTTCCTCGCGGAGAACATACCCCACACCCCGCACGGTGTGAATCAGGCGGGGCATATTATCGGCTTCCGTCTTCTGGCGCAGATAACGCACGTAAACCTCAATGATGTTGCTTTCGCCGCCGAAGTCGTACCCCCAGACGCGATCAAAAATCACGTCGCGCGTAAGCACCTGGCGCGGATTCCGCATGAACAGTTCCAGCAGTTCGTATTCCTTGGCCGTCAGGTCTATCGGCTTCTCCCCGCGATAGGCGCGGTGCGTGCCGGTATCCAGCGTCAGGTCGGCAAAGCGCAAAATCTCCGGGCGGGAAACCGGCTGCGACCGGCGAAACAGCGCCCGGACACGCGCCATCAGTTCGTCCACCGAAAACGGCTTAACCAGATAATCGTCCGCGCCGGCGTCAAGGCCGGTCACGCGGTCTTTCACATCGTCTTTGGCGGTCAGCATCAGAATCGGAACTTCGCTGGCAGTCCGCAGCCGCTTGCAGACTTCGAGGCCGTCCAGCCCCGGCAGCATCCAGTCCAGAATCACCAGATCAGGTGGGTTGTCGCGGGCGATCATCAGGCCGGTCTGGCCGTCCCGCGCAACACTCACCCGGTAACCTTCGTAAATCAGGCCGCGTTCAATAAACTGCGCGATGCGCGCTTCGTCCTCGATGACGAGGACACGTTCAGATGCCATGTCTGTCACTCGCTTTCTGTAGCGGTTACGCCCCCGGCGTCACGCCCAGCCAATACCACCACCCCCGGCACAAGCGGGGGGTGGCAATATTGTTATTCCGGTCAAATTAACGTCATCATACACGTTATTCTTTAGAGCAGGATTAGCGTCTGCTTGTCCACCGGAAAGCGTTGGCAGCCGGGGGTTCAGCCACCTGCCACTGCTGCCCGGTAGACAGGTTACGAAATGTCAGCGTGCCGCCCGCGTGGTTTTGCCCGGCCAGCCAGCGGCCATCCGGCGCCAGCACCGGATTGACCATAAACCCACCGCTGCCGACCGCCGACAGCGCGCCGGTGTCCGTCCGCAGGTCAACGACGGTGAGGGCGCGCGGCCCGGGCAGCGCGTTGTCAATCACCACGCGCACCTGCCCCGGCCCGATTTCCCGCAGGGTGGCGATCCGCGCCGGATAGGGAATTGTGGCTAACGGCGTCTGAGAGCCGTCTGCCAGATTAATCAGGATGACCGGCTGTTCCGGCGGTGGGTCGCCGGTGCCAATCCCATTACCGTAGGCCAGAATGCGGCCATCCGACAGCCACAGCGCGGCGTCGTAGCTGCCGACAGCGACCGGCGGCGCATCCGGCGCGGCCAGATTCACGATCTGAAAAGCGGTATTCTCGGTTTCTCCGGCAGCGACCAGCAGCGTATCAGCGGCGGGGCTGAACTGCGGCTGGCGGTAATCCGGTGGAGCGCCGTTTGCCAGAACGCGGCGGGGGTCGCCACCAGTGGCCGCGACGAGCCAGATGCCACCCTCGGCGCTGGCTGGCATATCGTAAGCGATAAGCGTCCCGTCCGGGCTGAAGGCGAGGCTGTGGATGTCCGCCGCGTTAACATCGGCCAGGGCGGCAGGCCGGGCCTCGCCGGCCAGCGATTGCAGCCACAGCGCCGCGCCGCTGCTGTAAACAAGGTTCTGCCCGTCGGGCGATACGGCATAGGCGGTGATGTCCGCTGCGGCAGTCGTCAGCTTTTCGGGTGGCGAGCCATCGGCGGGCAGACGCCAGACCTGCGCCACGTCGTTTTCATCCGGCGTGAGGAACAGGCCGTCGGCGGGCAGCGGCAGGCTGTCGGCGCGGGGCAGCAGCGGCGGCCCCCAGCTGTACATGGCGGCGTCGGCAACCGGCAGCGTCAGTCCCTGCCCGCTGGACGGAATGACCAGCGCCAGCACCCCGCCCCGGAAGGCGACCAGCAGTTCGCCGCCGGGCGCCCAGTGCAGGTCGCGCAGTTCAACCGGTGACTGCCCCAGGTTGCTCACGCGGGGGGCATCCGGCGCGAGGCCCAGCAGCCGCCCGAAACCGGCCTGCATCTCGCTGTCATTCTGCTGGCGGCCAAACACGGCCAGCGTGCCATCCGGCAGACGGAACGGCAGGCTGTAAACCCATGTCTCATCCAGCAGCAGCGTCTGGCGGTTGCCGTTGGCTAAGTCCATGCGGCTCAGGCCGCCGCTGTCCGGCGCGAACACCAGTTCATTGGCGCTCACCCAGGCGATGCCGCTGGACGACGGAATCACACTGGTCAGCGCCAGCGTCGAGCCGTCGCGGCGGTACAGCCACCAGGTACTCGGTTCGGCTTCGGCGGCCAGATACGCGCCGGTGGGCGACCACATGATCTGCTCAAGCTGCCCCTGCACGACATCGGCAAAAGCCGGCGCGCCGGTGTTAAACCACACCCGCACGCCGTAGGCTGTGGTATAGGCCAGCGCGTCACCGGCGGGCGACCAGACCAGCGTATCGCCCCGCCCGCGAAACGGCGGCACCCCGGCGACCGTATCAACGAGGCTGCTCTCGCCGGTGTACATATCCAGCAGTTGGAGCGCCGTTTCGGTGCGATAGGCCAGCCAGTTGCCATCCGGCGCGACACCAAAATCCAGCACGAAGGTTCCTTCCGGCGTCACGTTCGCCACCCCCATCGCGCCCAGACCGTAACGCTGCACCACGCCGGCATTGGTCAGCACGTACAGTTCGGTCGGCAGATTCAGCCCATCCTGAGCGCGCAGCACCCCGGCCAGCGCCAGCGCCGCCAGCAGCAGCAGTCCGATTCGACGAAGCATGTGATCCTCACCCCGTATATTCAGATCGGATTCCTACAGAGGAGTATAACCAATTGTCGGGCAGCGGGCAGGGGTGGTTGAAACGAGTGCAGCCTGTACATCATAATAAGCACATGGCCGTTCACCAGCCAGATTAATTTGATGGGTAGTAGGGGCGGCCCGACGTGGCCGCCCGGCGGGGAGTGCACACTGGCGCTTCCCGCTACAGCACCCATCATGCTCATCCTGTTGTGGTGGTAAATATATGGAGGCGTGCCGATGCAGACCAACGAGCTTAATCTTATGATTGATTACAACTACTGGGCCAACCAGCGGGTTTTAGCCGCAGCAGCGGCTGTCACCCCGGAAGAACTTACAGCGCCGGCGGGACTGAGTCATGGCAGTCTGCTGGGAGCGTTGGTCCATATCTACGCGGCGGAGTATGTCTGGCGCAAACGCTGCCAGGAAGGGGTTTCACCCCCGGCGCTGCCCACCGAAGCGGATTTTAAAACGCTGAACGAGTTGCGCCAGGCCTGGACGCAGGAAGAAGCAGCCATGCGCGCCTTCCTGGCCGGTCTGGACGACCAGCAGCCTGACGCCGCCGTTCAGTACACGACGACGAGCGGTAAGACCTTCCAGACGATTCTGTGGCAAATCCTGCTGCATGTCGTCAATCACGGCACGCAGTTCCGCAGCGAGGCGGCCATCCGGCTGACCGCGCTGGGTCATTCGCCGGGTGACCTGTATTTACGGCAGTAGATAGTCCCTCAACCAGATGTGAATGACGGGTGCTGTAGGGGAGCGCCGGTCTGACCGGTAAGTTTATGGGAGCTGGTCACCGGCAGCGGCGCGCGCCCAGTCCAGCACATCCCGGATGAGGCCGGCCACCAGACTGTCTACTTCGCCAAACTGCGTCTGGTGCTGGCAGATGGCTTCGACGGCCTGAAGGTGATCGGGCGCAATCGGGCCGCTGCGCCCGGCGGCGATAATGCCGGCCAGCACCAGCGGCAGATACACATCCACGAATTGCAGCGCCGGGCCATGCTGGCGCAGCATCTCCACCAACTGCCCGCCGTAGGCGCGCTGGTCGTCGGCGCTGCCGAGTTCCTGCGGGGCGACGAGGCGCAGCAGGTGAAAACCGTGCGCGATGGCGTCCCGCAGTAGTTCATGATACAGCGGCCCGGCCAGCAGGTATACCCCGTTCAAACCCGACGGCTCATCCTGCGCCAGCCGGTCGAGCAGCGCGCGGCACCAATGCGGCAGCGGAATCGGGCTGCCGTCGGTCGGCCAGCCGCGCGCCAGCAGCGCGCCGACGTGATAAATTTCCTGGCCGGGGTAGGCGCTGGCCGGTTCCGGCGCGGCGGCCAGTTCCAGTACTGCTACCAGCAGCCGGGTGATGAAGTAGGTTTCGGCAGGCTGAAGCGGGTAATCCGCCGCGCCGACCGCTGTTTCGGTCGCCTGGTACAGCGGCGCGAACAGGGTTGCCAGATCGAGCTGCGGCAGCAGTTGGTGGCGCACCAGTTCGCCGTAGCGGTCAAGCGCCTGCTGCGCGCCGGCATACTCGTCCGGCGACCACAGGCTGATGTACTCCGCCGCCAGCGCCGCGCCGGTGTACGGCGGCAGCAGGCTGAACGGCGCTTCCACCACCAGCCCGAACAGGCCGCGCCGCGCCGTTGAGAAAGCCAGGCTCTTAAATTCGCTCAGGCGGGTGATCGTTTCCGGCGGCACGTAGGCGCTGGCGCTCAGAACGATTGGCTCCGGTGTGCCGGACGGCTCGGCCTGCACCGCGACGGCCAGCGTATACGCCCCGGCGGGCGCGGCATCCGGCAGGACACTCACGGGCAGCGTGGCGCAGATGGCCTCCGCCGGGCGCAGCGTGGCGGCCAGCGGCTCGCCGGAAGCGACAAACCGCTCCGGTTTGCCCTGCGCGTCCTGCTCCGGCACGATCAAACGCGCGGTGATGTCCATGCTGGTATGGGTCGCATTTTGCAGCAGCAGCACCGCTTCCAGGGTGCGGCCAGCACGTGCCACACGCGGGCGCACGGCCAGCGCCACCTGCACAACGCCGGCATCCAGGCGGTCGCCGCCGGTAATCAGCCCCAGAATATCGGGATAAAGAGGCGCGGTAGGTTCGGGCATCACGTTGTTTCCTGCAACATTTTTTTACAGTATAAAACCAGACTGCCGCTGCCGTGCATGAACGTTATGTCCGTAAATACGAAGCGCCGTTGGCATCCACAATCGCGCCGGTCAGATAGTCCGTGCCTGCCGACGCCAGAAACAGGACGGTATAAGCGATTTCCTCCGGGCGGGCGATGCGCCCCAGCGGGCTTTGCTGGCGCATTTCATCACCCCGCTCCGCCAGATGGTCGGTCGCCATGTCGGTCTCAACCCAGCCGGGCGCGACCGCCGTCACGATGATGTTGTAGGGCGCGAGCGCCTTCGCCAGCGATTGGCTCATGGCGTTCATTCCGGCTTTGGCCGCGCCGTAAGCCGGCGAGTCCGGCTCGCCGCGAAACGCCCCGCGTGACGAGATATTGACGATGCGCCCGCCGCCCTGCTTGAGCATGTGCTGCGCCGCGCAGAAGGCGGCATTGGCCGCGCCGATCAGGTTGGTCTGGATAATGCCGTTCCAGTGCGCCTGCCAGTCGTCGTAAGACAGGGTAATGAACGGGCGCTTTTCGTAAATGCCGGCATTGTTGACCAGCACATGCAGCCCGCCCATCTGCCCGGCAGCGGTGTTGACCATCGCCTGCACTTCGGCAGGGTTGGCGATGTCCGCCCGTACCAGCAGATGCCCCGCGCCGG
>JARKOK010000564.1 GCA_029975765.1 Aggregatilineales bacterium | reverse complement strand
TCGCTACCGTTCGCGCAGGGGTTCGGGCATCATGTTGGTATCGGCCAGCCATTCCAGGCCGCGCCGGTCGGCGATGTAGATGTGCCGCCCGCGTTTCTTCAGCAGGCCGGCATTCAGCAGGCCGCGCAGCGCCCGCCCGACCACTTCGCGCGTTGTGCCCAGGATGGCGGCGATTTCTTCCTGCGTAAGCTGGGAGGGCGCTTCTGAAATCTGGTCGGCGTAGGCGGTGGATTCATACAGGAACAGCTTCGCCAGCCGCGACGGAATCGAACGAAAGGTCATGTCTTCCAGCCGTTCGATATACTCGCGGTTGAGGTGGGCGAGTGCCTGTACAGTATTGCTGAGGAGTCGGGGCTGGCTGGACATCAGGTGCAGCAGGCGTTCGTGGCTGATGACCAGCACGGCGGCGTTGGTGACAGCCACCGCGTTGAACGGGTTCGGACCACCGTCCACCGCCGCGACTTCGTTGAACGCCGATACCGGGCGCAGCAGGCTGAGGGTGTGCAGGCGGCCTTCGGCGTTCATGCGGTAAATTCGCACCAGCCCTTCCTGCACGATGTGAAACCCGGCGCAGGACTCGCCTTCATTAAAGATGGTCGCGCCCGCCTGAAAGCTGTGCTGCCGGGCGGCGGCTTCAATGCGTCCCAGGCCGCAGCGGTCAATGCCGCGAAAGAAAACAAGTTCCTGCCAGTAGGTCACCATGCCATGCTCCAGCGACTTTCGACGAAATGCAGGCCGGGGCGCGGCTTACACCACGATCTGCGCGATGACAATCAGGGCGACAATCAGACCGGCGGACAGCAGCGCGATGCGGCGTAAATCCTGCGCCACATAGCCGTACTGCTGCCGCAGTTCGTCTTCGGTGACGATTTTCGTCGGGTGGTGCAGTTGATAGCGGACGGTTTCCATGTCCAGCACTTCCGGCTCACCGCGCCGCCGTTTGGCTTCCACGTCGGAGAGTTCGGCGCGGCGGCGGCTGACGCGCCCGGCGCTGACGGTGGTGGGTGTGGTCATACGCGTGGAGCGGGTTTCCGTCACCGGGCGGTACGGGGTGCTGGCGGCAGGTTTCACCGGCTCTGCCGGCTTGTAGGCGGCTTTAGGTTCTTCCGGCGTCAGGTCATCGCCGGCTAACTGGCGGCGGGCACGCTCCAGGGCTTCCTGCGGCAGATTGGGCGAGGTACTGCGATTTTTACGCTTTGACATGATTTTGCCTTCAATGGTTGGCTGGCAGTCAGCCGTTAGCTTACTCCATCCTGCCGAAATTTCAAGACAGCGGCAGATGAGAATCCACGTTTATGATCTGCCGGCGAACGGCCATGACGGTACGCGGCGGCGCTTAAAAACTCTCACCGACCCGATCCGCGTACACGACGATGCGCTGGGTATTCTGTCCATAGGGATAACAGGAAATCAGCGTGGCCGTCGCGCCGCCGCGCGGCTCCAGCACGTGTACGTCGGTCGGTTTCACCACTTCCCAGCCGGTGACGCGGTAGGTGTAAATCTTGGTGCGGGTGCGGATGAAGAATTCATCCCCCGCTTCGAGTTTGTCCAGATAGCGGAAGAATTCGCCGTAGATGTCATTATGCGCGGCCAGCGCCAGATTACCACGCTCCGCGCCGGGATTCGCGCCATTCTGCACCTGGCCGATGCCCTGCTTCAGCGCCTCCCAGTCCGTCCCCTGCACAATGGTCTGGTCAACTCTCAGTTTGGGGATGCTCAGTTCCAGGGCGGTTTCTTCAGTGGGCGGCGGGCGGAAGGCGATGGGCTGCATCACCTGGCTTTCAACCAGCGCCCACAGGTTTGACGGAATTTCCTGATAATTAAACTGCGCCCCACCCGGCGAATTGGGCGGGGTATGGCCGCCCGGCAGCACAATCTGGTTGATCTGAAGCTGCGGCGTGGGTTCCAGCGTGGGTATCCCCGCGCGGCGCTGCTCGTCCGCCAAGGCCTGCGCCGAAGCCGTTTCACGCTGTAAGGCGCTGACATTGGTGAACATCTGCACACCCAGATACAGCAGCCCGATCACGGCGGCGATTTCCACCAGCAGCAGCACCTGATTGACAAAACTACGCCAGAAACGGTCATCCGTGTTTTTACCTGTCGGGCGGTAGTCGGCCTCGTCACCTTCATCCTCGAAGGCCGGCATGGCGCTGTTCCTGGCCGGCGTGGGCCGGGGGACGGCGGGCGCGGCTGCCGGGACGGCGGGGCTGACCGTCAGGGACGGCGGCGCGGCGGGTTGTTCCACCACGCGACCCGCGCGCTGCAAGCGTGTCAGGTTCTTCTGACGTTCCTCGCGTTTGCGAATGGCGAGGATACGTTCCAGTTCTTCAATCGAAAGTTCGTCTACCGGTCGTTTATCGCGCATAACTGCCTCAGGACTGAGGACTGAGTTTTTACTCAGCACTCGGTACTATTTTTTCGCGGCCACCGCGAATACTTCACGCTCGAAGAACCACCGGAACGGCGGCACATCGAACGCCAGCACACGCAGTCCGGCGAGAAGCGGGCTTTCCTGGCGGTGTTGGGGTGGGCTGTCCAGCCAGACCTTGCCGTCGAAGCCGGCCTGCCGCAGCGCCCGCCCCAGGCTCATCATGGACTGTTCGTTCACGTGGACGTGCTGGTTAACGGCCACACCAAACTGGCGCGGGTCTTTTGGATAGCGGTCGCCCTGGCCCAGCAGGCGGCGCACCAGCCGCACGACCGGGTAAGCGTACCGGTCATACCACACATTCGGCGCGGTATGGACGATGAAACGGCCCTCCGGCTTTAACACGCGATGGACTTCCAGCATGGCCTGATGCAGCTCCCAGGGGTGCAGGTGTTCCACCACATCGAACATCAGCACGCGGTCAAAGGCGGCATCCGGGAAAGGCAGGAATTTGGCATCGGCCTGCATGACGGCAGTTTTACCGGGGGCGACGCCATCCACCGCCTGCACGACGTTCTGCGACATTTTCACGGCCACCGCCGCGTAGTCAATGCCATAGGCATCCGCGCCCAGTTTGGCGCAGTGCCGCAGAATTTCGCCGCGCCCGCAGCCCACATCCAGCACGACCATGCCCGGCGTGACTTCCGCCAGCTTAAACGCCGCGTCCAGCCGCCGCGACAGGTGTTCGCCTTCGCTGGCGGTGAATTCGTCGTAGCCTTCACACGCCGTCAGGAAATATTCTTCGGTGTACAGCGTC
>JARKOK010000548.1 GCA_029975765.1 Aggregatilineales bacterium | reverse complement strand
CGTAATGGCGACGGCAAACCGATGCCGCTGGACTTCCTGCGCCCGATCAATACCACCGCCGCGCTGACGAAGGGTTACTATGAGGATACCTTCGCCGCCGTTCATACGCGGTTCAACTTTGACGCATCGTTCAGCGAAGCTGCCGTTGCCAGCGCATCCGGCAGGACGGTGCAGCAGACCACGACGGAAAATGCCGCCGCGCTGTTTGAGTTCAACGGCACGGGCTTCTCGGTCTACTTCACCTTCGACTCCAAGGCCGATGCGGTAAAACTCTGCTGGGCCAGCGGGCTGGGGCTGTCGCTGGCACAAACCCAGGCCGGCCAGTGCGCCACCTATGACAACCAGAGTGCTGCCGCGCGCTACCGCGCCGCCCGCACCATTCTTGGCCTGCCGGATGGCAACTACACCGCGTCGGTGCAGATGCTGGCCGACAACGGCGAGCCAGCCCCCCACACCGGCACCGGCCTGCCGATCACGATGCAGATAGACGCCATCGAAATCCACGATGACGGCGACCCCGCGAATGTACTGGGCGCTCTGGGTTCACGCTATGAAACCAGCTATGCCAACCGCGCGGCAGAAGATCGTTTCCTGTACTACGGTACGGGCTGGCGGTCAGTCAGTGGGACAGCGGCGGCCCGTTTCTCCGGCCAGAACTACGATACCATCGCCAACAGCATCGGCGCAGGGGTGGTTTTCCAGACCACCAACGCTGACTCGATCATCCTGTACCGCGATACTTCTGCCTCCATGCCGCCGGTAGAAGTCTGCTCGCAGCGGGTGGACAACGGAAACCGCGCCTGTACAACAGTCTCGAACAGGACCGGCACGGGCGTGCAGCCGGTCAGCGTAACGCTGGTAGATGCGGGTTACACCGGCGCGCGGCGGGTGTCCGTAGTCGTACTCGATGCCGGCACCTTCAGCCTGGATGCCTTTGAACTGGGCAGCAGCACCGCGCCGTTGCAGCCGGGCTTCTATGAAGAAATCCATCCGAGACTGCACTATCTGAACGGTACGATCACCCCGCCGGAAGTCGCCTGGACGACCGTTGCGGGCGCCAGCTTCTCTGGCAAACAGGCACGCTGGACAAACGATGAAGAAGCCACGCTGGAGTTCTCGTTCACCAACGCGACTGGTTTTGAGGTCGGCGCGGTGGCCGACCTGTACGGCGGCGAGATGGAAATCTGCTACCGCGCAGGCAACAACAACTGGGCAGACACGGCCAACAACCGGTGTTACGTCTACGACAATGAAAGCACGCGCACCAGCTACACCACCAGCCGCACCGTCACCGGTCTTAACACTGCCACGATCTACTTCGTGCGGGTTGCTAACGAGGACGAAAAATACCCGGATACCCCGCCGCTGCGGAATCCGCGTTATGCCCCCGCCCGGCTGGTGATTGACTACGTACAAATCTTCGGCGCGGCGCTGCCGCCCGCCATCACCGAATCCAGGATGTTCAACGAGGACGCGGCCAGCGGCGGCGCGAAGTATCTACAGCTCCTGCCGGACAACCGCTGGGGCGCGTTCAGCGGCACAGCGGCGAAGGCCTTCAGCGGCAGCAGCTATGTGGGCGTGGTAGACAATGCCAAACGCATTTCTTCACAATACGCCGGCCCGGTCGCCACGCTGCGTCTGAACAAACCTGGCACGCCGGCGACCGTCATCCTGTACACCGGCGCGGCAGCAACTACCAACGCCGCTGAAGTGCTGGCCTGCGCCAATCACGTTACCGGAACTGACTGTGTGAAGATCACCACACTCAGGACGGCCAACCAGATTGTGCTCACCAGCGCCGACCTCCCGGCCCTGGCGAACCCGAACGATCTGCTGCTGTCGTTCCGCGCGCTCACGCCTGGTTTCTTCCGCATTGACGGCTTCCAGGTCATCTACGGTACGACGCTCGCACCTGGCATCTATGATAACTTCCTGGCAGCGCCTGGCGGCCTGCTGAACATTAACGCGGCAGCACCGGTATGGAACACCTTAAAATCTGCCCGCGCCTACGGCGGTTGGGTCATTCGCACACAGACCCTGGATGCGACGATGAAGTTCGACTTCGACGGCACCGGTTTCTCGGTGCTGACACAGGCAGACCGGCTCGGCGCGGACATGCGGCTGTGTTACGCGGTCAAAGCAGGCTTTGATGGTACGTTTGACGGTTTCGTGAATGGCAACCCCGGCCAGCCGGCAGCCAATGAAATCTGCCAGACGGTGACCACCAATACGCTCACCACTGGCGCCGTGACCTGGGCGCTGCGTAACGGCGACCGCCCGAACCCGGCGACCGCATATCAATATGGGTTCGCCGTACATGGCCTGCCGCCGGCTGTCTACACGGCGGAAGTCCGCCATGTGGATACGACACGCATCCCGGCCACCGGCACGCGCACCGACTGGTTGCAGCTTGACGCTATCGTGATCTTTGGTACGGCCAGTACGGTGCTTGGCCCGCAGCAGATGCACGACGATACCAGCGCCGGTATTGTCTACAGTCCGGCGAGCTTCTGGACGCTGCTTTCGGCACGCACCGGCCCGTCACGCGGCCCCTGGGAGCGGACGGAACACACCACCACTGCCGTCGGCGCGATTGCGCAGCTTCGTGTGCAGGGGAATGCGCTGGTGCTGTACCAGACCGCCGGAGCGCGCACGCGTAAAGCGCGGCTATGCCTGACGACCAGCGAGGGGCAGGAATGCACCGACTTCAGTCAGGCCGCGCGCACCACCTACTTTACGCCGATTGCCTTTTACGGCTTCGGCAAAGGGACGACGCACGATCTGGTCATCGAAAACTGGGATTACAACCGGGCGCTCAGCATTGACGCCTTCCAGGTCCTGCCCTAGCGCCGGCCATCCGTCCTGCCTGACCTGTGTCGGGCAGAGTTACCAAAGCTCCTGTCTTCTCTCCTTCCGGGAGGGAAGACAGGGGTAAAAGACACCCTCGACCCGCTGGCAGCGGGTCTTTTCTTTCGCTGCCGCGTGGTACAATCATTAAAACATCCGTAGGCCAATCCTACTCAAACGAGGCATCATGACCCCCGAACTGCATCTGGCTCCCGAAGTCGCTGCCGCGCTGCATGAACGGCGCGCGGTGGTTGCGCTTGAATCCACCCTGATTACACACGGCCTGCCCTACCCGGCCAACATTGAAACGGCGCTGGCGATGGAAGCCGCCGTCCGCGAAACCGGCGCTATTCCCGCTACGATTGCGGTGTTAAAGGGACAGATCACGGTCGGCCTGACAGCGAATGAAGTCGAACGCCTGGGCGCCGCGCCCGCCGGTACGGTGCGGAAATGCAGCCGCCGTGATTTTGCCATCGCTGTTGGCCTGAACGAAGACGCTGCCACGACCGTCGCCGGGACGATGATCGCCGCCCATTGGGCTGGCATTCGTGTTTTTGCCACTGGCGGCATTGGTGGTGTGCATCGCGGCCATCCGTTTGATGTGTCCGCCGACCTCATTGAACTGGGGCGCACGCCGGTTGCAGTCGTCTGTGCCGGCGCCAAATCCATCCTCGATCTGCCGCTCACCCTTGAAGTGCTGGAAACGCAGGGTGTGCCGGTCATCGGTCTGGGAACCACCACCCTGCCAGCTTTCTACACGCGCAGCAGCGGCCTGCCAATTGATACCTGTGTGGACACGGCGGAACAGGCCGCGTCTATCGTCGCCGCCGCGCACCGTCTGGGGCTTGGTCATGGTCTGCTCATCACGGTACCCGTCCCGGCAGAGGATGAACTGCCGGCTGAAACTGCCGAGGCTGCCATCCGGCAGGCGACTGACGAGGCCGAAGCGCAGGGCATACGCGGGCGGGACGTCACGCCGTTTGTCCTTATGCGGGTGGCACAGCTTACCGAAGGCCAGTCGCGCCGTGCCAATGTGTCGCTGCTGCGGAACAACGCGCGCACCGGCGGCCAGATCGCCGTCGCGCTGCAAAACCTGAGATGAACGCCGCCGCTTCGGCGCCGCGCCTCACCGGTATTGGCGCCGTGTTCATTGACGACATTGTGCTGCCCACCGGCCAGACATTCATGGGTCAGTTAGGCGGCGGCGTAGTTCACGCCCTGATGGGGGCGGCCCTGTGGGGTGAGCGCCCCGGTATCGTCGCGGTAACCGGCGAAGACCTGCCCGCTGCCGCCCGCGCCCGGCTGGAACAGCATTGTGACACCACCGGCCTGCATCAACTGCCCCTGCCGCAAATGCGCGCCTGGCAGATATTTGAGTATGACGGCACCCGCCGCGAACTTTACCGCGTGCGTGAAACCGAACCGTTTACGCGCGGGGCGCAGCCGGAACATCTGCCGGCCAGCTACCGGCAGAGCGCCGGGTTTTATCTGCTGCAAGGCTTCGAGGGCATGTGCGCCTGGCGCGCCGTGCTGCCCGGACTGGTCTTATGGGAACCACTTCAGCAGGTGATGCTGCCCGGCAGCCGGATAGCCCTCCGCGCCGTCCTGCAAGCCGGACGGATTGATGTCATCTCGCCCAACCTGGTCGAAGCACGGGCTGTCTATGGCGACCTGTCACCGGATCAGATTATTGATGCTTTATTCGATGATGGAGCGCACCTTGTCGCGCTGAGGATGGGGGCTGATGGATCGCTCGTAGCGAACCGCAGTACCGGCGAACGGTGGCAGGTTGGCGCGGTTCCTGTCAGGCTGACCGATCAGACTGGCGCGGGCAATACCTACTGCGGCGGATTATTGCAGGGACTCTTAGAGGGGCGACCATTGGCCGAAGCCGCCGCGCGCGGCGCGGTATCGGCGTCGTTTGGCATCGAACAAATCGGGGTGCTGGATATTACCCGTGTTAACCTCCAGGAACGTGACCGGAGGTTAAATGAACTGCTGGTGCGACTGAAGCCGCTGGCCTAACCGTTACCCGTGCGCGCAGGTTGCGGCAGCCCGGACGCTTTCCCACTCTGTGTGTGCCGTGTCACGATGTGAAAGGTCAGGTCATCCAGCGTGCGGAAGTGCCGCTGGCAGTACGGACACTGCGGCAGTTCCAGCTTCTGGGCTTTTTCTTCTGGCTGTTGAGGAGAGGGTACGTTCGCCACCGAACTTTTCCTTACAGGTAATGGGTTGAAAACCGGACAATACCGGACTGCTAACGTTATTATAACGAATCAACAATGAAAATAAAACAATTTAAAGCGTGAAACATGTAAATTTTTAATCGCTGTCAAACGGCTTACGGCGCAGCCATGCCTGCACTGCCGCGATAATCTCTTCCGCGTCCAGTTCACCCGCTTCTTCTGGCAGGGTAGCCGGTCGCTCAAAGGCGGCCAGATCATCGGGTGTTAAATTCTTCAGTGTGCGGTCCAGTTCAACTGTAATCAGGGCCAGAGGCGCGGTGCGGTCGGCCATCAACACCAGATAGTAGGTTGAGTTTACCAGCGGAAACAGCAGCAGGTGTCCGTGTTCGGTCGCGATATGCACCATACGCGCCTCCCCACAGCCAAATTCTGCCGTCAGCGTTTGTGCCAGCACTTCCATCGCTTGCAGCATGGAGGGCAGCACTTCATCCTCGCCGCCCAGCGCCCGTGACGACCGCAGCAGATGCCCCTGGTTGTTCGTCAGGATGACGGCTTCAACATAACGATTGCGTACCAGCCGGTCGAACCAGTCCATGACGCTATCTTCCTTTATCCCACAGGTAGATCATCAAATCCTGTTCAAATGTCGGCGCACTCAGGCGGTGTAAAATCGGCAGCACCTGAGCGCGATGATCCGTACCATGATTGACAACATGCACCAGAATTTCCCAGCGTGGGTTGCGCTTTGCTCCACCCCGGTGCGGCATATCATAATAGATGATCTCATTCAGATCGGCGTCGTGCAGCGCGTCAGCGTAGGCCAGCACGGCGCTTTCAACCTCGGCCCATTTCCGGCGCGCAGCCTCGACCGTAGTAAAACCGTTCTCCGACAGGCGTTCAGGCAGCGCCGCGTTTTGCAGCCGCGCCAGCCAGCGCAAGTCCACGTTAATCAAATGTACCATATGGTTGCGTACCGAGCCGATGGAATAATCCACCTCCTGCACGAACTGCTCATCCGTCAGGCAGGCAATCCCATCCCACAGCCGGCGGTGCGCGGCATAATTGTATTCCAACAGCGTGCGAATGGTATCCGCGTTCACGTCTCCCCCTCGCTAATCCGCCAGATGTCTAACCCCGTATCGCATCCAATGACCAGCGTAGTGCCGTCCTGACTCAACTGCACCATATCCGGTGGGCGGTGGCACAGACGATAATCGCCCAGACTTAACATCTCACCGGTTACCAGCCCCCAGGCGCTCACACCGGATTGTGCTCCCACATTAACACTTATGGCAACGTCCGCGCTAGAGGCTAACCACAGGAATGGTACGGAAGTCCCATCCAGTCCAACAATCGGGCGGTTCTCGCCGGTCGCAAAATCCAGCAAATTCAGCCTTTCTGACCGGTTATCCACCCAGACGAAATAGCGTCCATTGTCCTCGCCGCCGTAGTTCACCTGCCCGATGCCCGGCAGCGTGTCCAACTGCGCCGTCGCCATCACCTCGCCCGTTTCCAGATGCCAGCGTTTCAGCAGCCCGTCCTGTGTCACCGTGACCGCCAGCGGCGGCTCGATGCGGCCAATCCGGGCGAATGATTCAGTGTCATTTTCCGGGCCGGACGGCAGCACCCCGACCGGCATTTCGCCGGTAAAATCCGCCGCCGGCAGCGGATAGCCCTGCACCGATGGCGGCAGCGTATAATCATTGGGCAGCAGTTCCAGCCAGATTTGCCGCTGGTCATCGAACCATATTCGCAGCGGGGCGGCGGGAATCTCACACCACACTATTTCAGCCTGTGCCGAATCCACCGGCACAAAATGCAGGTAGCTGTTGCTGCCAGCC
>JARKOK010000534.1 GCA_029975765.1 Aggregatilineales bacterium | reverse complement strand
GCCGATCAACATGCCGATCAGCGTGTTCGTGCCGACGAACTGCCCGATGATGTTTCCGCGCCCGATGATAATCAGCACCGCCACCAGCACCGGCGTGAACACGGCGATCACACCCGGCAGAATCATCTGCCGGATGGCGCTGTCCGTGCTGATACCGACACAGCGTTCATAATCCGGTTCCGCGCTGCCGTCCATGATGCCTTTAATCTCGCTGAACTGGCGGCGGACTTCTTTCACAATCTCCTGCGCCGCGCGCCCAACGGCCAGCATCGCCAGGGCGCTGAACAGGTACGGCAGCACCGCGCCCAGAAACAGGCCGGTGATAAAGCGCGCGTCCAGCACATCAATCATCAGGATATTCAGACCGTCGCCGGTCGAGCCTTGCAGCGCAGTGATAAAGGCCGCGTTCAGGGACAGCGCCGTCATGGCCGCGCTGCCAATGGCAAAACCTTTTCCCGTAGCCGCCGTCGTATTGCCCAGGCTGTCCAGCGCGTCAGTCCGCTGGCGGACGGTTTTATCCAGTTGTGCCATTTCCGCAATACCGCCGGCGTTGTCTGCCACCGGCCCGTAGGCGTCGGTCGCCAGGGTGATGCCCAGCGTCGCCAGCATCCCGACCGCCGCCACTGACACACCATACAGACCGCTGGCCGCCGTTGCCACCAGCGTCACCCCGACCACCACCAGCACCGGCGCAACCGTGCTGAACATACCCAGCGCCATGCCGCGAATGACGACGATGCCCGCCCCGCCCTGCGCGCTGACCGAGAGCGCCCTGGTGGGGCTGTAGCTGTCCGCCGTGAAATACTCGGTGAAAAAGCCGATCAGCACGCCGCCCACTAACCCGCTGAGAGTCGCAACGATCACGCCCCAGCCCAGATTAAAAATGATCCCCAGCGCCACCACCACCAGGCCAACCAGCAGGCTGGCGGCATAGACCCCCCGCCGCAGACTGCCCAGCAGCATTTCCTGGGTTGCGCCCTCTTTTGTACTGACCAGAAAAGTACACGCCATGCCGATGATGAGTCCGAGTGAGGCAATCAGCAGGGGGAACACCTGCCCGGCCAGCATTTTGTCGGGGGCGAGGCCCGCGCCTAAGGCCGCGAGGGTGATCGCCGCGATAATTGAGCTGGCGTAGCTTTCAAACAGGTCAGACCCCATCCCCGCCACATCGCCCACGTTGTCACCCACGTTGTCGGCAATCGTCGCCGGATTACGCGGATCATCTTCCGGGATGCCGGCTTCGGTCTTACCAACCAGGTCCGCGCCCACGTCGGCAGCTTTGGTATAAATACCGCCGCCCACACGGGCGAAAATCGCTATCGAAGTCCCGCCAAAACCAAAACCGGCCAGGGCGCTGACGGCCTCCAATGGCGGCAGCACCCGCGTAAACAGGATAAACAGGACGCTGATGCCCAGCAGCGCCAGCGAAACAACAATTGTCCCCATCACCGTGCCGCTGGCAAAAGCCACACGCAGGCCGCCGTTCAGACTTTTGATGGCCGCTGCCGTTGTGCGAACGTTCGCGCGCACAGCGGTATACATACCCACATAACCCGCCAGGCCGGAAGCCAGTGCCCCGACTACAAACGCGACCGCCGTCCAGATGCTCATGCGCGAATTCGGGATAAAGCTCAGAGCGACCAGCACCACAGTCACGACGATGACGAGCAGCGCCACCGCCCGGTATTCTCGTCGCAAAAATGCCTGCGCGCCGCGCTGGATGGCTGAGGCAATCTGCCGCATCCGGTCGTTGCCGGAGTCCTGCGCCAGCACCCAGCGCAGTTGATAAACAGCAAACGCCAGCCCCAGAAGGCTGGCAGCCAGCGCAATCACATTTGCATTATCCTGCAAAAACTCCATACAATACTCCTTACTTATTCGTCTGTGTGAATCGCATCCAATCGGGGGTTAAAAATATCAGTTAAATGTTACAAAAGCTAGGCCAATTGCACCAAGTTTCTTTCAGTTTCCTTCACTACATTTCACCAAATGATGAGAAGCAAATGCTTTTTGCCTGCTTTTTTCGTGCCATATGTAATAACCCCCATACCTTGCTTGTCACCTACAATAATTCGGAGAACTATTACACTCGCCTGCTGCCGCGGCGTGTTCCCCGCTCCAGCCTGAAACCGACGACGCGAAGCGCAGATGGGTGTTTTTTTGCACTGTCATAAGTAAGGATCAACGATCATGCAAGCAATGCAAGGCATCCAACCATTTGAGCAAGTCATGATACTCATTGTGCTTGCTACCGCCTTCGTCGCGCTGGGGTACGCCTACTGGCTGGCCCGGCAGACATTCGCCGCCGAGAAAGGCAGCGAGGCGATGCAGCGCGTCTGGGGGTTCATCCGCGATGGCGCGAATGCTTACCTTCGCACGCAGCTTCGCACGATTGCCATTCTCATTGTTGTCCTCACCGTCGCCATGTTCCTCAGTGTCGCCCTGGTGAGACCTACGGGTGAAGCCAACGAACTCTTCTGCCGCCTCGATGTCGAACACGCCTACGCGGCAGACATCGCTGCCAACACCGGCCTGCCGGAAGAAGAGGTGCTGACCACGCTGGAAACCAGCGGCCTGACGGCCAAGCAGGTCGCCGACTCCAACGGCTACACGTCCTTTAACCCGGAACGGGTCGCCGGTCAGGTGCAGTGCGACCCGGCTGTAACCGGTATCGCTATCGGGCGCGCGCTGGCGTTTGCAATGGGCGCGTCCTTCTCGGCGATGGTTGGTTTCATTGGCATGAACATGGCCGTGCAGGGCAATGTTCGCGTAGCGGCAGCCGCACGTCACAGCTTTAAACGCGCCCTGACGATTGCCTATCGTTCCGGCACGATCACCGGTATGCTGACCGACGGCCTCGGCCTGCTGGGCGGCACGCTGATTTTCATCATCTTCGGCAAGGCCGCGCCGGATGTGCTGCTCGGTTTTGGTTTCGGCGGTACGCTGCTGGCGCTGTTCATGCGTGTCGGCGGCGGTATTTACACCAAAGCGGCAGATGTGGGTGCCGACCTCGTGGGTAAGGTCGAAGCCGGCATGGAAGAAGATGACCCGCGCAACGCGGCGGTCGTAGCCGACCTCGTCGGCGACAACGTTGGTGACTGCGCCGGTATGGCAGCAGACATCTTCGAAAGCTACGAAGTCACTATCGTTTCCAGTCTGATCCTCGGTCTGGCGCTCACCTCGCTGACCGGCCAGTTGTTCTGGATTGTGCTGCCCCTGCTGGTGCGCGGCATTGGTGTGGTCAGTTCTATCGTCGGCACGTACATGGTTTCGGTGTGGAAAGTGGACGATGCCGAAGAAGCCATGTACAAGAGCTACGAAATTTCGAGCGCAATCACAATCATCTCCACCTTCCTGCTGTCCGTCTTCTATGCCGGCAACCAGGAAGCCAGCGGTGATCTGCTGTCGCACCTGTCGCTGGGGGCGCTGGTGGCCGTCGGTGTGGCGCTGGCCGTTGCCTTCAACCCGCTCACTTCTTATGCAACTTCAGCCAAGAGCAAGCGCGTTCATAACATCGCTAAGGCAACCGTGTTTGGGCCGGCGCTGGTTATCCTCGAAGGTATTTCCCTCGGTTACCTGTCAAGTGTCTGGTCGGTGCTGGTGATCGTCGCCAGTGTCGGTGCCTCCATTCTGGTATACAGTGTGACCTTCCCGGCTGATCTGTACCTGCCGGTGTTCCTCATCGGCGTGGTT
Organism: Aggregatilineales bacterium; assembly: GCA_029975765.1. Taxonomy (GTDB): domain Bacteria; phylum Chloroflexota; class Anaerolineae; order Aggregatilineales; family Phototrophicaceae; genus CFX2. Next base: position 4,764 of record JARKOK010000534.1, on the reverse strand, counting down.
GTGGCCGTGCTGGCAATTGGTCGCGGCTATATGCAGAAGAACGTCGTCGGTGGCATCTTCCAGGCGCTCTGGATCATGGTCGCCGCGCTGTTCCTCATCAGTATGCGAGAAGTTCCGGCGGCGGATCGCTTCGTGTATACGCTGTTCGGTGTGTCACTGATCGGCGTCGGGATGCTTTCGCACACCGGCAACAACGTTTCGATGGATACCTTCGGCCCGATCAGCGACAATGCCAACGGCATTGCCGAACTGGCCGGCGAAGAAGACTTTACACCGGAAGCCCGGCAGATCATGGCTGACCTCGACGCGGCGGGCAATACGACGAAAGCCATCACCAAAGGTATCGCCATTGGCTCGGCAGTTATCGCGGCGCTGTCGCTGTTCGGTTCGTTCTTCATTGACATCGAACGCGTGATGCCGGCAGAACGACTGGCAGACTACAACCGTTCGATCAACCTGGCTGACCCAACTGTATTCATTGGTCTGCTCATCGGCGGCGCGCTGCCGCTGCTGTTCGGCGGCCTGCTGATTAAAGCGGTGAACCGCGCGGCCAGCTACATCATGGCGGAAGTGCGGCGTCAGCTTCGTATTCCTGAAATTCAGAGTGGGCAGCGCCCGCCCGATTACGCCCAGTGCGTGACCATCTCCACCCGGTCGGCGCAGGCGGAACTCATTCCACTCGGTTTGATCGCCATCCTGTCGCCCATCGTTGTCGGCCTGCTGCTGAAGGAACAGGCGCTCGGTGGTTTCCTGGCAGGTGTTATTCTATCCGGCCAGCTTCAGGCCGTCTTTATGGCGAATGCCGGCGGCGCCTGGGACAATGCCAAGAAGTACATCGAAGATGGCAACTTCGGCGGCAAGGGCACCGACAATCACAAAGCCAGCGTCGTGGGCGATACGGTCGGCGATCCCTTCAAGGATACGGCTGGCCCGGCGCTGAACCCGATGATCAAGGTTATGAACCTGGTATCGCTCATCATGGCGCCCATCATCGTACAGACGCAGACACCCGAAGCCACCGTGCCGGTGCTCATCTTCATTGTCGTCGGCATCGCGCTGATCATCTGGTCGGTGCGCCGCAGCGACCGTGATGAGGACATCCCCGCGCCGACAGCCGTCAGTTCAGCTGTGTCGAAGCAGTAGCGCGGCAGGGGTTTGTGTCCTGACGAAGGTTTTGATCTTCGCAGCCACCTGCTAAGCGGGTGACTGCCACCTCGAAGGGGCGCACGATTGTGCGTCCCTTCGCTTTTTTACCACGCTCCCCTGTTTCTCAGTTTGCAGCCGGGACTATTTGCGTTATTGTCATATAACGTGATTCGTTGCTCCCAAAGAGAGGATTATGACCATGAATGCCGAACAGCCTGATCAGCCGATGCGGGTCATCAACAGTGTCGCGCCGGTGCGAATCTGTGATAACGGCGGCTGGACGGATACCTGGTTTGCTAAAAAAGGTGAAGTGTTTAACATTGGCGTTTATCCTTACGTCGAAGTGCAGATAAAAGTGTATCCGGTTACCCGGCGTGAACACCGCATCATGCTTCATGTAGAAAACTACGGCGAGATATACGCGGTCGCGGGCGGGAAAACCGAATGGGAACGCCACCCCCTGCTGGAAGCCGCGATCCAGTATATGGGTGTGCCGGACGACCTCGCGCTGCATATCACGATCTATTCCGAAGTGCCCGCCGGTTGTTCGACCGGCACCTCCGCCGCCATCACGGTCGCGCTGATCGGCGCGCTCGACCGCCTGACACCCGGCACGATGACCACGCATCAGGTCGCGTATGCCGCGCACCGTGTTGAGACTGAACTGCTGAAGCTGCAAAGCGGGATTCAGGATCAGTTGTGCGCCGCCTATGGTGGCATCAACTATATTGAAATGTTTGAGTATCCTCACGCCAGTGTGTCGCAGATTCAGATTTCCAATGCGCTGTGGTGGGAACTCGAACGCCGGCTGGTGCTGTTCTTCCTCGGCAAGGCACACCAGTCCTCGGCGGTTCACGAGCAGGTCATCCATCGTTTTGAGGCGGCAGGGTCAGACCATTCCGCGCTGGATAAGCTGCGAAAAACAGCGCAGCTTTCCCGTGATGCCGTCTACGCCGGCGACTGGAATGCATTTGGCCGGGCGATGATCGCCAATACTGAGGCGCAGGCCGAACTGCACCCGGCGCTGATCTGTGACGACGCGCGCCTGCTGATTGAGGTTGCTCGACAGCATGGCGCGATTGGCTGGAAGGTCAACGGCGCGGCGGGTGACGGCGGCTCGATTACGCTGCTGTGCGGCCCAACCTCCAGCGACAAGCGCCAGATGATTCGGGCGGTGCAGGAGGCGAACCCTCTGTTTCGTAATCTGCCCATTTACCTCAGCCGCTTTGGCCTGCGCGTGTGGGAATAACGAATTCCCATTTTTGTTTTTAAATCGCCATATGAAAGATGTGGATTTGATTTATACTTGAAAGAAACTCCTTCCTAGCGACTCGATAAGGAACACTATGGCGTCATTACATCTGTGGCACAGTCTGTCGTCCGGTCCCAAAACACCGGAGGTTGTCTATGCGGTGGTTGAAGTCCCTAAAGGTAGCCAGAACAAATACGAGTACAGTAAAAGCGCCGGCGTGATCAAACTCGACCGTGTGCTGTACAGCCCGCTGCACTACCCCGGCGACTACGGCTTCATCCCGCAGTCGTATTATGATGACGGCGACCCACTTGACATCCTGATCATGATGGAAGAACCTACTTTTCCCGGATGTGTGATCGAGGCGCGCCCCATTGGAATGCTGCAACTGGTAGACCGGGGACAGCATGACGACAAAATTCTGGCGGTGCCATCCACCGATCCGCACTACGAGGAATATCTCGACATAGACGACCTGCCCAAACACTATCCGAAAGCAGTCGAGCACTTTTTCATCACCTACAAACAGCTTCAGGGCGCGGAAGTAGTCAGTCTGGGATGGGTCGGGGCGGAAGGCGCCAGAGCTGCCATTCTGAAATCCATGCAGCTTTACCGCGATACCTTCCCGCCGCAGCGCATTTAGGCCGGTGGCACAGTCCAGACAGCCCTTCGGGCAGCGCGGCGAACAACTGGCCGCGCGTTATCTGCAAGCGCGAGGTTATATCATCGTCGCTACGAACTGGCGCTGCCGTTCTGGCGAAATTGATATTGTCGCCCAACAGGCGGATCTGCTCGTTTTTGTTGAGGTACGCACGCGGCACGCCGCGCTGCCGGAAACCGCCTTTGAAAGCATCTCGGAGCGCAAGCGCGCCCGTCTGGTGCGGGCAGTGCATGTATATCTCGCGCAGCACAGGTTGGACGACATGGGCTGGCGCATGGATGTAATCGCCATCGCCGTCCCACCCAATGGCGAGCCAATTCTCGAACACCGTCAGGATGCCTTTGAGTGGTAATGTATTTCAGGCTGTATTCGCAAGGCGGCCTCAGGCTGAGTATGATAGTCACAGTGACCGGTTTACTGTAAATCAGCAGCTATGCACCGTTTACTAAAATCCCCGGAACAATTGGCTGCCGTTTTAAACGGCGTAGCGGATGCTATCACGGCCCAGGATCATAATGGCCGCTTGATTTACGCGAACGAAGCTGCCGCGAGTGTGCTGGGTTATGCTTCGACTGAGGCACTGCTGCAAACGGCGGCCAACGATCTGAACCTGCCGTATGAGCTGCTGGATGAGAGCGGCCAACTGCTGCCCATCCGCCAGGGCACCAGCCACCCCGACGATCAGTTGGTGCGGTTCAGAATTAAAGCCACCGGCGACGAGCGCTGGACAATCGTTAAAACGCGCCCGGTTTACGATCAGGACGGCAGCTTGGCGTTTGTGGTGAATATCTTCCAGGATGTGACGGAACGCCGGGAAAATGAACAGCGCACGCTGCTGTTACAGCAGCTTACCGCCGCGCTGGCGAGCGCCGTGACGGCTGAAACCGTTGCTGATGTGATGGCCGGCCAGGTGCTCAGGGCGTTAGGTGGGCATATCGCCTCCGTGATGCAGATGAGCAGCGACGGCCAATGCCTGGAAGCCATCAGCGTGGCCGGTATCCCTCCAGCCATTGTCAACCGTTATACCCGTATCCCGATGAACGCGGTAGTTCCGATAACCGATGCCGCGCGCCACCAGGAGCCGGTATGGATTGAAAATCCGCAGGACTATAGGGCACGTTACCCGGAAGTATTTCAGACTACCCAACTGGCGACGAAGACCCAGGCAATGGCCTGTCTGCCGCTGATCGTCAACCATCGGCTGATCGGCGCGTTCGGGATCAGTTTTCCTCAACCGCGCAGAATGACGCCGGCAGACCGCGCCTTCATGGTGGCGCTGGCGCAGCAGTGCGCGCAGGCGCTGGAACGCGCCCGCCTGCACATTGAAGCGCAAAATCTGGCAGCCATGAATGAACGCCAGCGCCTCGCCCGCGACCTGCACGATGCCGTCAGCCAGACGCTTTTTTCCGCCAGTGTCATCGCTGAATCGCTGCCGCGCCTGTGGCAGCAAAGCCCGGCCAGAACTCTGCATCTGCTGGAACAACTGCGCCTGCTCAACCGGGGCGCGATGGCCGAAATGCGGTCGCTGCTGGTTGAACTACGGCCTGAAGCCCTGCTGAATACTCGCCTTGAAACGCTGCTGGCGCAGTTGGTGGATACCGTCAAGGTTCGCAAGCCGGTGGATATAACACTCAAAATCAATTTGCAGGCGCGGCACCCCCTGCCACCGGATGTCCACATCGCGTTTTACCGTATCGCGCAGGAA
>JARKOK010000304.1 GCA_029975765.1 Aggregatilineales bacterium | reverse complement strand
CCCAGAACCGTGATCAGCGCCAGAACCACCATCGCTACCAGAATCAGGATTAATGCATATTCCAGTAGGCCCTGTCCCTCCTCTCGCGGACGGAATGACATGCTAACGCCCCCTGAATGATGAAGGACGAAATAAATCCCTGATAACAAATTATCATAAAATCAAGCAAACGTCAATCGAGCTGCGTTAATTTTTTGTGGATTTTTGTGCAGGTAATGCCTCAAGATGCGCCAGCAGCCGGTCAAGCGCCGCGCGCAGGGGGGGATCGCTCAACTCTGGCGCTTCGCGCAGGCGCGCCAGCCAGTAGCGGTCATTCATGTTACTGGACTGGATGGCGAGATACGTATGTGACAGCCCGCTCCGCAGCAGCGACGGATACTCCTGCCGGGCGTGATACCGCAGCGCCGCCAGCACCGTATCGAAGGTCATCAGCCGTCCATCCAGCCGCAGGCTGATGGTTTTGCGCCGCGCCGCATCCAGCCGGTGAGCTTCGGCGGCGGTATAAACGGCTTCTACCAGCCCGGCCATCTGCCGCACCCACTCCAGCAGTTCCGGGTATTGCAGCGCGGGCGGCTGCTGGCCGCTGGCCGTCAGCCGAACCGCCTGCCAGAAAGCGCGCGCGTAGCGGCGAAGGGTCATCATAAACAGGCTGCCTCTTGAACCGTTATCCGTATAATCTACAGGGGCGCATGGTTATGCGCCCCTGCCATTTAAACTCTCAGGTTTCGCGCCTCGCGGACGAGGAACGCGACCTTATTCCCCGATGGCGAACGTGACAGCCACGCTGACGTTGACGTTCAACTGTCCGGGGGTGATCTGCGGGCCGGCGCCGCCCAGACCAACGGCCATATCATACATCGGCACGCCCACGCCGCCCAACGCTTCGTTGACGATGATCGGCGCGCCCAGCGTGACACCCAGCGCATCCGCCAGATTCTGCGCGCGCTGGCGGGCGTTCTCAATCGCCTTCACCCGCGCTTCCTGTTCCAGCGAAGTCGTGTCATCAATGCCGAAGCTCAGGCCGTTGACGCTGGTCGCGCCCGCATTCAGCCCGGCCTGAATCACGTCGCTCACTTTGGCGATGTCACGCACGGTCACATTCAGCGTGTTGTTGACACGGTAGACACGCTCGCCGGTCGAACTGCCGGTCTGCGGGTCGAAGCGGTCTTCGGGATACACGTTGAAGCTGATGGTCTGAATATCCTCAGCCGCCACGCCGGTAGCCTGAATGGCGGCAATCAGCGCCTCCATCGTCGCATTCGCCTGCGCGACCGCCTCGCTGACGCTGGCATTCAGCGTGTCTACGCCCAGATTTACATACGCCACATCCGGCGTGCCGGTGGCCTGCCCGCTGCCGCTGACGGTGATGGAATTGGTGGGCAGATAGCCGCCCTGCTGGTTGGCCGGGGCCGCCAGCGCCGGGCCGCCCGCAATGGACAGCACGATCAGCAGCGCCAGCGCGAGGGGCGCCGCCGCGATCAGGGTTTTCCGGGACAAGTTCATGATTGAGCCTCCTTGAGATTCCAGTACGTCCGCGTCCCTCATTGTACGACGCGCATCTATAAGACGTGTTAATCTCAGGGAAAGTTCCCCACGCCCGGCCTACGCCCAACCTGCGCCGGCCTTACCGGTAATTCCCCGCGACGTTCTGCCGCACCCAGCCATGCTGGATCGTTCGCGCTTCTTCGACCGAGACGAAGGCTTCCGGCTGCACCTCGCGCACGGCGGCCAGCGCGTCCGGCACGTCGCGGCGCGCGATGACGCTGCGCAGCATCAGCACCATGCCGTCGCGCCCTTCACCGACCGTTTCCGTTACGCCAAAACCGCGCTCTCGCAGCGCGGTGGCAAGGTGGTGGCCGCGTTCGTGTGTGATGATGTTCACCGTGACGTAGCTGGTGATAAACCGCGATTCAATCGCCATGCCGACGTAACCGCCAATCGAAAAACCGAGGCAGTACGCCAGCAGATTGGCGATATTGGTCAGATCGCTGACGACGTTGGCGAACACCACCGCGAAGATCAGCGCCTCGATAAACGCCAGTACCGACGCCAGAAACCGTTTATCGCGGGTAATGAGGATAACGCGCACCGTCCCAATGGCGTTATTCAGAATGCGCAGCAGAAACAAAAAGATGGCGAACGCCAGTCCTTCGAGCGTCATATCCCCCTCAGATCAGATCATGCCCAGTTCGCTGAACTGGGGAAAACCGCCCCAGCGAACGAACCAGATCAAAAATAAAACACAGGCGAGCAGGTGCGCGGTGATGAAGAAGGCCGTCACCGGCTGCTGGCGCACCGACCCGCGCCAGCGCACCCCCAGTCCGCTGACGACCAGCGCGAACGGCAGTCCCAGCGGCACGGTGCCGGCTTCAATGATAATGATGAAATAGACCAGGCCATAAATCACACCGGCGATGCGTTCCGTCCAGCCTGCAATGAACTGCCCGCCCTGCTGCCGCTGCCGCCAGATGAGCAGCGCCGTCAGGCCAATCAGGCCGATGTGCCACAGGTAATGGCTGAGGATTTCATCATAAAAATGTGTCAGCGTGTAAACGTCGGTTTCCTTCGCGTCCTGCAGCAGATGACCGATGGAATTGGCGCTCAGGTGCATCCCCTGGCCTTCCACCCACGCTGCCGCCAGAATCAGAAACAGCAGCGTTGCCTTCAGGGATGGCGGTTCATCCAGCCGGAACAGCAGCCAGTACAGTGGAATGAGAACCAACGGCGTGAGGATGTCCAGCGCGTCACCGGTTTTCATCAGGGGGTACGGGCCAAACGGCTGGCTGAGGAACGCCGGCGCGATCAGCAGCACCGCGAACGTGACAGCGAAAATCAAAATCAGGCGCGGTAAAGCGGGCATCGGCTTAACCCTTCGGCTCAGTATCGAACATCAGGAATACGTTCATTATCCCACAATTGTCCTGAACGCGCTCCGCATCTCAGCCATTAACGTCCGCCTGCCCCGGCGGCAGCCGGGAGAGCTTACGCGCTCGCAGGCCCACAAACAAGGGGATTTCCGCATAGGCGCGCTGTTCGGCTTTGGTTGTGCCGGTTTCATAGGATGTGATTTCCTCCAGGGCATCAACGAGGAAGCCGCAGACCGCCAGCCCATTAATGTAATGGCTTAATGGCCGGTGAAAGCTGATACTCACGCCGCTGTGCTGCCTGCCATACGGCTTCATCGGTACGGACAGCGGCTTGAGGTAGCGGTCAACCCGGCGAAAATGAAGCTGGCGTTCATCATCATATCCCCATCCACTCTGGCGCGGGATACGAAAACACGGATGGGTCATCAGGATTACCAGGCGGCCCCCTTCGCGCAGCGCCCAGGCCGCTGATCGTAACAGGGCATCCAGTGGATTCATGTCCTGAATACTGAGCAGGAACACCACCGCGTCAAACTGATTCGATTTCAGCATGGGGATGTTCGACAGCCGGCGCGCGTCCCCCTGCAGAAAGCGGCCAGACGCGCTGTGCCGTTTTCGGGCAATCGCTACCAGCCGGGGGCTGATGTCCACACCCGTATAAATTCCCCCGGCATCAGCCACATACGGCGCTAAAACACCCTGTCCCGCGCCCACATCCAGCACCTGTTCGCCGGCCTGTAAATTCAGCAGTTCCAGCACAGCCGGCACCGCCAGTTTCTGGTGGTGGTCACTGCCCGCAGCGCCCATCCAGCCATCGTACCAGTACGCCAGTTTGTCCCAGCCCGATGGATCGCGTTTGTGATGTTTTGGCATGGTAACCGCTTCTCCTTACAACCCGGGGTACAGCGCGTCGTCTTGCAGCAAAACCATCCTGAGCAGTTACGACTGTTCAGTACGCTAAAACGCGCGTGAGTTGTATGAAGTTGAGGTTGGGGAAGTGCCTGCGCGTCTTAGCGGATAAACCGGCCTGAGCGCAGACGAGTGATCATACCCATACGAATGTTTTCCTGGACACCTGTCCTGACACGAACATCGTGAATATCTTAAAAGATTGAGCGCCGCCTGTCAATCACCACCGAAATATCACGCGGCTAATATGCCCCATGACCGAGCAGCACACGCGGCAGCGTCATCATCAGAATTTGCGCGTCCAGCTTCACCGACCAGTTTTCGATGTAATAAATGTCCAGCAGGCACATCTCGTCAAACGGCACATCGCTGCGCCCGTTAATCTGCCACAGGCCGGTCATGCCGGGCAGCGTTTGCAACCGCTGCATGTGCCAGGTGTCGTACAGCTTGACTTCATCAGGCGTGGGCGGACGCGGCCCGACCAGGCTCATCTGCCCCAGCAGCACGTTAATCAGATTCGGCAGTTCATCCATGCTGGTAGTTCGCAGAAAACGCCCGACGCGCGTCACGCGGGGGTCGTTCTTAAACTTGGGATGGCGCGGGTCTTCCCGCGTGTCGCGGATCATCTGCGCCCGCAGCGCATCGGCGTCGGGCACCATGCTGCGGAACTTCACCATTTCAAACGGCTGGCCGTTGCGCCCGATGCGCTTCTGTTTATAGAAGATCGGCCCTGTTCCTTCCAGCCGGATTGCCAGCGCGATCAGCGCGAAGGTCAGCAGGATGAACGGTGACGCCAGCGCGATCAGGCCGATGTCGAGGATGCGTTTGGCGACATAACCCCGGTTGGAAAATTCCACTCCGCCGCTGACTCCCAGCAGCGGAATACCGTCCAGATTTTCAATCTGCACCTGCCGCAGATTCAACTGGAACACATCCGGCACGACCCGCACCTCAGCGCCGGCGCGGCGCGCTAACTGCACCAGTTCGAGTATCCGGTCGTGCTGCGACCAGGGCAGGGTCACCACCAGCAGATCCACCTCGTTTTCACGGATGGTCTGCCGCAGATTTTTGAGGCCGCCCAGCCCTTTTACCCGCCCCAGATCAACGCTGGCAAGTTCCGGGTCATCGTCCACATAACCCACCGGCGCGTAGCCCAGTTCCTTGCGGGCTACCATCGTGCGGAGGACGGCCATGCCCACATCCCCCGCGCCGACCACCAGCACGCGCTGCACGCCGATCCCCTTCGAGCGCAGGTAAGCCTGTCCGATACGCCGCGCCGCGCGCACCGCCGCCAGCAGGATGATCGTGATACCGGCCACATACACCAGCATCAACCGGCTGAAGACCAGCGGTTGAAACACGAAGTACATACCCAGCACGACCACCGTCGCGTTGGTCACGCCGTTAAATACGCCGTAGACTTCTTCCATCCACGAGCGCCCGCGAATGCTTTTGTACAGGCCGCTGCCCTGATAATTGAGGATCAGCAGCAGGCCGAACACGGCGGCATAGGGCAGATACGGCTCGAACGGCGCGCGGTTGACCTCGAACACCTGGCGAATCAACTGCAATTCGTAGCGCATGTAATAAGCGATGGCGAAGGCGACGAACACCAGGGCGAAATCCACCAGCGGCCAGAACCCTCTGGGCATATACAAACTTCGTCGTGGTGGTAACGTTTCGTTGCTCATGGATACTCTAAATCTCGATCTAACGCTGTCTGATAACTCATCGCCGTCTGCCGCGCGGTATCGTCCCAGGTGTACCGCGCCGCCTCGCGGAATCCCTGCTGGCGGGCGGCCTCACGCCAATCAGCGTCCCCCCGCGCCCGGCGCAGCGCGTCCGCCCAGGCGTTAAAGTCATCGGGCGGCAAACGCAGCCCGGCAGACCCGGCCACCTCCGGCAGCGATGACACATCCGATACGATGACCGGCGTGCCGCAGGCCATCGCCTCCAGTACGGGCAGGCCAAAACCTTCGAATACTGACGGGTACACAAACACTTCCGCGCTATTGTACCAGAGTGGTAAGTCCTCGACAGGTATAAAACCGGGGAACGTTACATCATCCGACAAATTATAACGTTCGACGGCGGCAAACACTGCCGCGTAGTCCCAGCCTTTGCCGCCGCCGATCACCAGCGGCAGACGTTCGCCGCGCGGCAGCGCCGCATATGCCGCGAGCAGCATCGGCAGATTTTTGCGCGGCTCTAGCGTGCCGACGAACAGCCAGAAACGCGGCGGCAGCCCTTTCTGCTGGCGAAAGGCCGTCACCTGTTCTGGCGGCAGGGGGCGGTAGCGGGCCGCGTCATACCCCGGCGCGGCCACATCTATTTTAGCTGGTGAAATCCCCAGCGAATCGTTCAGATCGCGGGCGGTGCTGTGAGAAATGGCGATCACGCGCCGGGCGCGGCGGCACGACAGCGCCGTGAACAGACGCAGATACAGGCGGCGTGCCGGTGACAGCACCTGCGGATAATGCAGGAAGCTCAGATCGTAGACGGTGACGATACTTGGCACGGGCAGTACCAGCGGCGACACAAACGCCAGCGCGTGATACAGGTCAAACTCCCGAAGCTGCGCCGGCTGCGCGACCTGTTCCCACAGGATACGGCGCAGCGGCGGCTCGGTATCCCAGCGCGCGGGGCGCACCGTCACGCCGTCAAACTGCGCCGCGCTGCCCGCGCCGACCAGCGCCGTTAACCGCCAGTCCGCCGGCGTATTCCGGCGCAGGTGCGCCAGCAGCCCGTAGATATAACCGTGTATGCCGGCGGTGCGGTAGCCCGCCTGCCGCGCCAGCAGGTGCGCGTTTAAACCAATGTGTACCATAGACGAATTATAACAAACGCTGGTTTAGGCGGCATCATCCTCATGGTTGAGGGCTGCAACAGTCCCCGCCGGTAGACCCTGCCGCGCGTTTGCGTTACAGTCTGCCAAAAGCATAAGGGACGTTATGCACGACATCATCACCCCGGCCAACATTACCCGCTTAACCGAACTCGCCCATGTCCGGCGCGGCTGGATCAGCGATCTGGCGTGGTCGCCCAACGGCGCGGCGCTGGCGGTCGCGCACGGCGCGGCGATCACGCTGTTGGTGGCCGATACGCTGGAGGCGCGCGGCACGCTGGCCGGTCATGCCGGGCCGGTGAAAAACATCGCCGTCAGCCGCGACGGTTTCCTGATCGCCTCCGGCAGCGCGGACACGACGGCGCGCCTGTGGGATTTACGGCGCGGCGGCGCGTATCGTGAGTTTACGGGGCACGCCGATGCGGTGGAAGCGGTCGCCCTCAGCCCGGACGACACGCGGCTGGCCGCCGCCAGCCGCCACACGGTAACGCTGTGGGATATAACCGGCGGCACGGCCATCAGCCACCTGCGCGGCCATCAGGACGTGGTTACCAGCCTGGCCTTTTTGCCCGATGGCCGGTCGCTGGCCGCCGGAAGTTGGGATAAGTCGGTTAAGATTTGGGACATTTCTGATGAACGAGTCTTAATCAGTCTGCCCCATGAGGGCTGGGTGCGGCACGTCAGTCTGCGGGGCAGCACGCTGGTATCCGCCAGCCGGGACGGCGCGGTGTGGCTGTGGGATACGCTCACCGGCCAGCTTGTGCGCCGCTTCGCGGCCCATGAGGGCGGGGCGGACGCGGCGGCGCTCTCGCCGGACGGCACGCTGCTGGCAACCGCCGGACGCGACCACACCGTAAAGTTCTGGGATGCCGCTTCCGGCCAACGGCTGCATACGCTGCGGGCGCAGGACAGGCCGGTGCTGGCGCTGGCGTGGTCGCCGGACGGTACGCGGCTGGCGACTGGCAGCGGCGATCACACGGTGCGGGTGTGGCGCGTCAAACCTTGACGCACCCCCGCTTGTTGTCTACTCTAGAGGAAATCGCAGGGGCTAACGTATCCCTGCCGGAAAATTGACGGAATTCGAGGTCTATGCAGATCAAACGCGATTATTCGCAGCCGTTCTTCAGCAACCGCCGGCGGCGGCGTACCAACTTCCGCTTTTTGCTGGTCTACGCGGCGCTGCTGGGTGGTTTCCTGCTGTTTGTGAACGCGCAGTTCGACCGGCTGCAACTTATGGCGCTCGACGCGGTGGGCATGGCACCCACGCCCACACCGTTTGCCAGCACCTGGGCCAATCAGGGTTACGAGCAGTTCATGAATGGTAAGCTGAAAGAGGCGCTGGCCGCCTTCGAGCAGGCCGTTAACCAGCAGCCCGACAACGTGAATTACCTGTACGAGTATGGCCGGCTGCTGCTGGAAATCAATGAAGAAGGTTATCCCCAGCGCGTCGTTGAACTGGGCGACCGCGCCATCCGGGCCGCACCCAACGACCCACGCGGTTACGCGCTGAAGGCGAAAGGGCTGGTCTGGTCCGGCGACTCCGCTGCCGCCGTGCCGGTCGCGCTGACCGGGCGCGAACTGGACCCGAACTTCGCGCCGCTCCATGCCGTGCTGTCGCGCGCTTATACCACCATCGGGCGTTACCAGCAGGGACTCGATTACGGCGAGTCCGCCGTCGCGCTCGACCCGCTGGACATTGACGCCCGCCGCGCTTACGCCTACGCGCTGATCTGGGTTGGCCGGCGGGATGATGCCATCATCCAGTTGGAAGACGCGGTGACGATCAACCCGAACCTGACCACGCCCTATTTTGAGCTGGCGGTGCAGTACGTCGCCAAGGATGAATACGAACTGGCCGTTGCCACTTACGAAAAGGTGCTGTCGCTCGATGCGTTTAATACAAAGGCGCTGCTGCGCCTGTGTGAAACCTTTTCCCGTATCCGCGAGGACAGCCAGGCGCAGGGTTACTGCGAAGACGCCATCAGCATTGATCCGAACTATAAGGAAGGCCACCGGCAGTTAGGCGTGGTGCGTTACAACCGCCGCAATTACGAAGGCGCGATTGAGAGCTTTAACCAGTGCCTCAGTCTGGGCACGGCCACGAACCCGCCGGAAATCCAGTGTTATTATCTCAAAGGGCTGGCGCACTATTACATCGGCCAGTATGACGACGCCTGGAGCAATCTGACGCAGGCGCTCACCATGACCAGCGACCCCGGCCTGATCAGCACGATCACCGAAGGGCTGCGGCTGGTGACGGTCAGCAGCGACACCTATCGTTTTCAGGGGATTCCCACGCTGGAGCCGACCACCATCCCGCCCACGCCGATTGGTGGAGTGGGAGGGTAAGTATGTACCTCCGCACCCCCAAACGTTATACACGCGGCCAGAAGCGCAGCCCGATTTCGCTGCGCTGGCTGTGGCTGTGGCTGGTTACGCCGCTGGTGGTGGCAGCCGGGATGTTCATTTACGACAACCGTGACACGCTGGGGCCGCCGGTGCATCAGGCGATCTACGGCCTCATGGACGACGCGCAGCACTCCCTGGCGACCGCCGCCGCCCCGCCGCCCCTGCCAACCGCCAACCCGGCCAGTGCGCTGGAACGGGCCAGCGCCGACTGGCGCGACGGCCGCATCGAGGCTGCCGTTAACACGTATGAAGCGGTGCTGGACGCCGTGCCCAATAATCTGGAAGCTCATTACCGCGTGACCCTGGGCCTGGCGATGAGCGGCAAACTGCGAGAGGCGCTGGACGCCGCCGAGCGCACCATCACGGCTGACCCCTTCGCCTCGGACGGCTGGGCGATCCGCGCGATGGTGCTGGACTGGAACGGGCGCAACGGTGAAGCGATTGCCAGCGCGCTGCGAGCGATTGAACTCAACAACACCAGCGCCCGCGCCTATGCTTTCCTGGCGGAAGCCTACAAGGATATGGGACGCGCCGACCTGGCGCGGCAGACCATCAACCGGGCGCTGGAACTGAATCCCGACAGTTTTGAGGCGCTGCGGGTCGCTGGCTGGATTGCCTGGGAACTGGACTTCGATACCGAAACCGCCCGCGATTATTTCGCGCAGGCATCGGACACCGCGCCGAATCTGCCGTATCTGGCGATTGATCTGGCGCAGATCAACTATGCCACGCAGGAGCTGGAAGAAGCGATTGGCATCCTGCGGGATGTGCTGGACTCCAACCCGCAGAACGCGCGCGCCCTGTTTGAATTAGGCCGAATTTATTATACCGGTCTAGGCGACCCGAATCAGGCGTTTGATTACCTCGCGCGCTGCGCCGAGGTGAATCCCAATAATATTCCGTGTCAGGGCTTGCTGGGACGGGTGTATATGGCGCTTGACCAGTATCCGCAGGCGGCGGAAGCCTTACAGCGGGCGGTGGACGCCGGTTCGACTAACCCGCGCCATTACCTGTGGGCGGGCCGGACGCAGATCGCGCTGGGCAACTGCCCGGCGGCGGTGCCGCTGCTGCAAGCCAGCATCCAGCGCGGCGAACAGGTCGGCGATACTGAGGCCGTCACGGCGGCGGAGGACAATCTGCGCGAGTGCAGCGTGGTGCTGCCCGGCGCGGATACCACGCCAGAGGCGACGGCAGAGTCGTAGGCTGCCGCCCGAACGTCAGCGGCGAGCAGGCCGGATGTTTCATCCAGACGACATCGCGCGGCACGGTCTAGGCGCGTTTCGCCTTCTGTTCAATCGCATCGGCGACGGCCAGCCAGTTCGCCGTATCCCGTTCCGCGACGGCTTCATCCAGCCAGAACTGCGCGTAAAGCTGCTGGCGCACGGACAGGCCGGTGGCCGGGTCTACCTCGTCGCCATGCGTCTGCTGGAGCGCCCAGGCGTCGGGCTGCTGGCCGTACCAGAACGCGGCCAGATCCGCCAGCAGCGCGTGGCTGACGGCGCTGGCCGCAAACCGCGCGCGGTTATCAAGCGGCGTGCGCGGCTCGACACTTCGCAGCGCGTCGAACAGCCCGGCTAAGAAGTTCGCCGCGCCGGGGCTGGCATACGGCTGGCTGGCTTCCGGCGGCAGTTCGCGCGGGGCGACGCCGAACGACACCACCGACACCAGCAGCTTACGCGCCCAGGTCGCGCCGGGGTGATCGCGCTCAAAGATATTGAGGTGCGCGTGCAGCCGCGTGAGGGCGATTTCCAGCGCCGTATAAAAATCAAGCTGCATGAACAGCCGCGCCAGCGCCTCTTGCAGCGCGCCCCAGTCGCGCCGCTGGGCCGCCGCGCGCAAGTGATTTAGATCATCGTCAAACATGGCAGCCAGTTTCTCCAGAAAATAATGCGTCACCGGCGATTTTTCGAGCGCCGCATTCTGCTTCAAGGACTTTTGGAAAGTACGACGGGACAGGCTGCCCGGCGGCGGGTGTCGTCAGACATCCTTTCGCCAGGACAGCAGATCGCCGATTCCTCAGGAATTGCACGAAGGGAAGCAGAAAGTCATTTTGCGAGGGGATGGGCATAAAGACGCTCCTGAAAAACAGGCAGGAACAGGTAATATTACACGTTACATTACGTTATTTTACGCGACTGAATGGTTATTTTTCTGGCAAGGGTACTTTCCCAATTGAACCAGCACTTCACGTTGTTCAAGGCGCGGCTGATTGTTGAAATGCGGCACAGCGACCGTCGCCCGACCTTCAGGGGTTTGTGGTTCGATCACAACGCCATCCAACGCGAAATGATCGGCCCAAATGTGACGGCGGGGATGAAACAGGAACGTTGGTTCGCCCGTTTCGGGGTCGGCAGCGGCGATATTCGGGCCTTTGTTGGGATATAGACCATTATTTGCCTGCCAGCCTGAGTTGGGCTTTCGCCCTGGCTAAATCCATCGTTTGCAGGACTGCCAGAATCTTCTCCAGTTCCAGCCGTTCCTGCGCCGACAGTCCTTCTTCGCGGTTTCTTTCCAGCAGATCGTCAATGTGCTGCTGTATGCCAGGCGATACTTTGTAAGCAGCGAGTGCTTCTAACGTTGGCTGCGTCACCAGGAAATCCGCCAGTTCCGCAAAAATGGACTGCTGTGTGTTGACTGCCATTGGACTCTCTCTATTATGGATTGACTTCTAACGATTGTATCATGATGTGCGCGGCGGTCGGTACGGCGAGCGAACGGCTGGTA
Organism: Aggregatilineales bacterium; assembly: GCA_029975765.1. Classification (GTDB taxonomy): domain Bacteria; phylum Chloroflexota; class Anaerolineae; order Aggregatilineales; family Phototrophicaceae; genus CFX2. Next base: position 6,720 of record JARKOK010000304.1, on the reverse strand, counting down.
CGCAGCGGTTAGCCGCGCGGCGCTGAGGTGGCGCGGGCGGTGCTGCAACCTGCATACCCGGTAACTCGTAAGGTATAATCGAAGCGGTAGATATAATGAGGAACGAAACATGAACGACATCAGCGTGCGGAATGTGGTTGTCATCGTCGCCGCCGTCGTGATCGGGCTGGTGGCGCTGGGGTTTATCGGCAGCATTCTGAGCAACATCGTCCCGCTGGCGATTGTCGCGGTGGTCGCGTTCATCCTGGGGCGCACGTCGAACCGCGTGGACTATCTGCGGCTGGGGCGGGACGCCGCCAAACGGGTGCGCGCCGCTGCCGAAACCGCCGTTGAGCAGGCCGCCGACCGCGCCCAGACGCGCCAGCAGGCGCAGGGACAGGGGCCGCAGGCACAGGCGGCCAATCGCCAGTTGGCGGACGAAGCCCGCACCAGCGCGGAGCAGGCCGCCGCGAAAGCCGAGGCACAGGCCGCCGACCGGCTGGCCGAAGTCGAAACCCCGGCGGACGAGGATTTGACGGCCAAACCTGATCTGGAAGTGAAAACCGTACAGCAAATCCAGGCGGAGGCGCGGCTGGTAGAACAGGAAGCCGCCAAAAAAGCGCAGGCGATGGATGTGCAGGCCGCGCTGGAAGAACGCCGCAAGCGGCTGTTGAGCGGGAAAGAGGAATGATGTTAAAGGGCTGAGGACTGAGAGTATATCTGTTACAATCCATATTACGCCATCTCCTGACCCACCCTCTTCCCACGCCGTTTGACTCCGGTTGAATTGAATAGTCACGGGTGAGGTAAGCAGTCAAAAACGGGTAGAATCGGCATGTAATACGGGTTAACAAACACCCTCTGACGATGAATCTGCCTTTGGGCAACCTCACAGGCGATGATGAAGCTGTGCGCCAGTCAGCCTGAGCGACGGCTTTACCCCAACCGCCGCGATTAACCCCAGATTTTCCTGCCATGTCACAAAATGCGCTACGATCTTGTCTTACCTCCAGATTGAGAGGTTGTCAGGCGTTCGAAAGGTGAGGCCGTGCAGCTTGACCCGTTTGAGGAGTATCGTTCGCTGTTGTTCGCGATGGCCTACCGCATGTTAGGCAGCGCAATGGAGGCGGAAGACATCGTGCAGGAGGCGTATTTGCGCTACCGTGCCACGCCGCCGGAGTCAATACGCACGCTCAAAAGTTTCCTGACGACGATTGTCCACAACCTGTGCATCAACCATCTGAAATCAGCGCAGGCGCGGCGAGAAAACTACGTCGGTCCCTGGCTGCCAGAGCCGATTATCACCGGCGATGGCGCGTCGCTGCTCTCCCCGCTGCGCCAGATTACCGACCGTGAGTCGATTTCGATGGCGTTTCTCGTGCTGCTCGAAAGCCTGTCCCCCCTGGAACGGGCTGTGTTTCTGCTGCGGGAAGTTTTTGACTACGAGTATGCCGAAATCGCCCAGATTACCGGACGCGAAGAAGCCGCCTGTCGTCAACTGTTCAGCCGTGCGAAGAAGCATATCAGGCAGCATCGTCCGCGCTTTCCTGCCTCGCCGGAAGCTCACGAGAAAATGGTGGGTCGTTTCATGGAAGCCTTCATTGCCGGAGACATGGACGGCCTGATGAGTCTGCTGGCAGAGGATGTCACCGCCTGGTCGGATGGCGGTGGCAAGGTTTCGGGGGCGGCGGTTCATCCGATTCAGGGACGCGACAAAGTGGCACGAGCCGTGATTGGCCTGCTGTCGCGCGTGCCGGAGGGCACGACTGCCGAAGTGATCGAGGCGAACGGCTTTCCCGCGCTGCTGATACGGGTCAAGGGGCAGATCGCCGGTGTTCTCACGCTGGAAGTCGAAGGCGATCTCATCAGTGCCCTGCGTAATGTCGCAAATCCTGACAAGCTGACACATCTCAATCTGCCGCCAACGTCAGGTCAGCAGTGGAGGATTAGCTCGTAACAGGCGATCTCGTCACCGGATGAACGGGCATGTTGGGTCGTGAAGTCGTCTCGCGCTAGTTGGAATAAGACTATAAGGAAAGGTGAACCGAATCATGGATACCGTAACCGTCATTCAAGTTTTACTGATGATCTTTGCCGGGGCTGCTGGATTACTGAGGCTTGCCACACCCTACGCCAGATTCATTAAACTGCCCTTCCAGTCCTGGGCGAATGAGTTTAAGCCATGGCACGTTAAGCTGATCGGTGTTCTTGAAGTGGGTGCGGCTGTTGGCATCATCGTGCCGCTGTTGTCGAATTCACTGCCGATGCTGGCGCCGCTGGCGGCAGTCGGCCTGGCGCTGGTGATGGCTGGAGCAATGGCGACGCACCTTCGTCGTTCGGAATATTTGAACATGGCCGGTAACCTGGTATGGCTTGGATTGGCACTGTTCGTTGCTTACGGAAGGCTGGTGGAGTTTGCCGTTTAGCCATATCACCACAAATGAGGAAAAGTGTATGTTAAGGGAACACGACCATGAGACGGATAAGCTGACACCATCACCGAAACAATAAAATCCTGCTTTTTGCGCCAGCCATCGCAAGCGGGTACTATACTCAGCACTCAGTCCTCAGCACTCAGCACTCTAATCATGAAACTACTCTTTGTTTGTGCTTCGCTTGACCTGACACAGCCGTTCAGCGCCACGCCCGCGTGGTGGCAGTTGTTGAAGGCACTGTACGAAATCGGCGTGGATGTGATCGCCACGCCCTATCAAGGCCCGGCCATCGAAACGCTGTGGTGGCGCGCCGAACCGAATCCCGCCAAATGGCAGGGCGACACGTTTAAATTCCTGCGCGATACCGCCCGAAAAATCACGGGCGATCAACCGCCGGTGCAGTCCCCACCCCCGCCCCCTCCCCATGATATGGAGAGGGGCAGTTTGCACCCCCTCCCCATCGCAATGGGGAAGGGCGAAGGGGAGGGAACTGTCGAATCGCCCTCCGACCGCGCGGTACGCCAGATCGCGCAGACGCTGATCGCGCCGCTGTGGGCCAAACACCTCGACCGCATCCTGACGAAACAGCCGGATATTGACGCCGTGATCTTCCTGACGATTCCGCTCAACCATGTCGTCGGCGTGGCGGCGGACATCCAGCGCAAACACGGCAAGCCGGTGCTGTATTACGACGGCGACGTACCCGCCAGCCTGCCAAATATGCAGGGTTTCGCGTCGGGGTTTCGCATTTATCAGGGGGCGAACCCGGCGGAGTACACCGCGTTTATCAGCAACAGCCAGGGCGGCGGGGACGCGCTGAAGGCGCTGGGGGCGCGTGAAGTTCACACGCTGTACTACGGCGCTGACCCGGACGTGTTCAGCCCGGTGGAGGTGCCGGCGCAGGATCTGGACGTGATGTTCTACGGGCATGGCCGCGAGTACCGCCAGCAGTGGATTGAGGCCATGATTACCACGCCGTCGAACGCGCTGCCGGAGGCGCGTTTTGCCGTGCGCGGCACGAAGCTGGGCGATCTGGGGCGAGCGCAAACGCTGCCGTATCTGAGTTTCAGCAAACTGCGCGAATACGCCTGCCGGAGCAAGATTAACCTGTGCATCACGCGGCTGGCACACGCCAGTGTGTACGGCTCGTCGTCGTCGCGCCCGTTTGAACTGAGCAGTATGGGCTGCTGCATCGTCGCTAACCCGTATGCCGGGATTGAAGAATGGTTCGAGCCGGGTAAAGAGGTGGTCGTGGTGGCGTCGGCGGCGGAAGCGATTGACCGCTACGACTATCTGCTGCGTCATGACGCTGAACGGCTGGCGCTGGGCCGCGCCGCCCGCGAACGGGTGCTGAAGGAACACACCTTCCGCCACCGCGCCCGCCAGTTGGTGGACATCGTGCGGGGGTATATCTAAGCCGATTTTCTTACATATTTTTAGCGCGGCGTTGGTCTGTCTGTAACGGTCTAGCGGTGATACTGCCCGTAATCATCCGAGCAACCTGCCAAGGAGACCGTTATGGCGCATGATACGATCATCCTTCAAAACGCCACGCGCGACCTGCACCAGCTGCCCTCCGCGCTGCCAGTGCAGCCCCTGACGCTGACCATCCCGGAGTTTCGCGCCGTGATCACCGTACCGCGTTTCAGTCCCCGCGCCATTATCGGACGTTTTGATCTGGCCGCGCAGCAGTCCCCCGATATTGATCTGTCGCCATACCGCGCTTATCAGAAGGGAGTCTCGCGCCGGCACGCGGCCATCCAGTTTATGGGCCAGCAGCCGCAGGTGGTTGATCTTGGCGGCGTGAACGGCACATTTCTCAACGGCGAACGCCTGATGCCGCATCAGCCCTACCCGCTGCGCACTGGAGATGAACTGCGCTTAGGGCGGCTGGCGCTGCGCGTGACGCTGTGAGGAACACCGGTTAATACGATCCACAAACCCAAATTTCGCTCGTGTGCCGCCAGACGTTAAAACGTCCGGTTGCTGGCGCTGGCCGACCGCCACCCGTTTTTTAAGAACCATCCATTTACGCAGCAACTACGCGAGGAATACGCCGCGCTGGAGTGCCCGTAACACGCCGGCGGCGGGGAAGTCGTCCTCACCCCCCGGCCCCCTCTCCACTGCGTAGAGAGGGGGAGCAGGAAGGAGCATTATGGGTCTTGAAGTCCCATCCCTGCGCAGCGGGGAGGGGATTTAGGGGTGGGGATAACCTTCCTGCACGTTAAAATCTTGTTTCATACGTCAGCCCTGCGGATAGAGGCGGGGCAGCCAGCGGGCTGCCTCTTTCCATGTTATACTTCCATTTATTTGTCACGCAGGAACAAAATTATGCCCGATATTTTCCTCAGCCATGCCACCCTGGATGACAGACAGGCCGATACCTTCGCCGCCGCGCTCACGGATGCGGGGTTTAGCTGCTGGGTTGACCACCAGGGCGGCATCGAACCCGGTACGCCCAACTGGGAACGCGCCATCCGCGACAGTATCAGGAACTGCGCCGCCGGCGTGCTGCTGATGACCCCGCGCGCGCTGGCGTCCGACGTGTGCAACGCCGAATGCCTGACGCTGCGCGAACAGGGTAAACCGCTGTACGTGGCCTATCTGGAAACCGCCAGCGACATCTGGCTGACGATCAAACTGATCCAGTACGCCGACCTGCGGAACGATTTCGCGGCGGGGGTCGCGGCGCTGGTGCGGGCGCTGCGCGGCGACACCGACACGGCGCTGCCGACGCCGGTACGCGGCAAAGTCACCGGCGGCGAAACGCTGCGGCTGCATCTGCCGTATCTCAATACCGTACCGCTGACCGGGCGCGAGGCCGACCTGAACACGGTGCGCGAGATGCTGAAGCCGCAGGTAACACAGCTCATCGCCGTCGGCGGGGCCGGCAAATCGCGGCTGGCGGCGGAAATCGCGCTGACGTTTCCCACCGGCGCGATCTGGCACCGCTGCGGCGAGACCTCCGCCGCCTATGAAGTGACCGAACTGATCCGCCGCCATTACGGGCTGGACGAAAAAGCGCCGGCGGAATGGGTGCTGGCCGCGCTGGACACCGCGCCGCCGCTGGTGGTGCTGGACAACGGCGAAGATGTGCCCGTTCACAGCGACCGCCGTGCGGCCTATGCCGAACTGGCCGGACGCATCACGGCGCACGGCGCGCCCGTGCTGCTGACCAGCCGCGCCGCGTGGAATGAACTCAAACCGTTCCGCCACTACGAACTCGCCCCGCTGAACAGCACCGCCGCCGCCCGGCTGGCGCTCGATTTTGCGACCGCCGAAGGGCTGGAACTGGCGGAAAACGACGCCGGCACGCTGGCGCGGGCGGCGCGGCTGCACCCGCGCCTGATCGAATTCGCGGTGCGGCAGCTCCACCGCCCGGACGGCTTCCGGCGGGTGCTGCGCCAGCTTGAAGCCCTGGAACACCCCGACGTGCAGGAGGCGCTGCGTGAGATGATCGTCAAAACGGTGGAGCAGATGGCGGCGCAGGCGCGTAACGGGGCGGAGGCCGCCGCCCTGCTGCGGCGGCTGACGGTGTTTCGCGGGCGCTTTGACCGGGAAGCGGCGGCGGCGCTGCGCCCGGACGGGCTGGACGCGGACGACGGGCTGGATGAGACGCTGGACACGCTGCTGGGCTGGGGATTCGTGCGGTATGACCGCGCCGCCGGGCAGTACACGCTGGACGACGTCACCCGCGGCGCGCTGCCGCCGGACGACGACAGCCGCGCCCGCCACTTCGCGCTGTATCACGAGCGGCACGGCGATTACGACACCAACAACGACGAAGACCGACACCCCTTGATTGAGAAGGATTGGGACGACGTGCGCGCCGCGCTGGAGTGGGGCAATGACCACCAGCCCGCCGAAGCCGCCGACTTCGCCTTTGCGCTGCATTATTACATGGGGCTGCGCGTGCCGCGCGTGGAATGGCGGGCGGTGATACAGGCGGCCTTCGAGGCGGCGAGCCGGACGGATGACCGGCTGGGGCAGGCCAACACGCTGAAGGCGCTGGGCGACGTGGCGCTGGCAACGAACGAGTACGCCGCCGCCCGCGACTGGTACGGGCGCGCGCTGCCGCTGTACGAGACGATGGGCGACCGGCTGGGGCAGGCCAACACGCTTAGAGCGCTGGGCGACGTGGCGCGGATGCAGAACGAGTACGCCGCCGCCCGCGACTGGTACGGGCGCGCGCTGCCGCTGTACGAGACGATGGGCGACCGGCTGGGGCAGGCCAACACGCTGCAGGCGCTGGGCGACGTGGCGTATATGGAAGACGAGTACGCCGCCGCCCGCGACTGGTACGGGC
>JARKOK010000519.1 GCA_029975765.1 Aggregatilineales bacterium | reverse complement strand
CCCGATCATCACGAAATCGTGTAGGCGTTCTCCAGCTCGATCCGCAGATCGAGATAGCTGAGATAGCGGCTTTCCGCGATGCGCCCTTCTTCGGCGGCTTCGTTGACCGCGCAGCCCGGTTCGTCAAAGTGGCTGCAATCGTTGAAGCGGCACTGCGTGACCAGCGGAGCGATCTCCGGGAAGTAGCCGTCCAGTTCTTCCGGTTCGATGTCCCACAGCGTCAGGTGGCGCATCCCCGGCGTATCGGCCAGATAGCCGCCCATGTCCAGCTTCACCAGCACGCTGTCGCGTGTGGTGTGAATACCTTCGGCGCGGCGCTTGCTGACTTCCTTCACCGTGCGTCCCAGCCCCGGCTGGACGACGTTGAGCAGGCTGGTCTTGCCCACGCCCGACGGCCCGGTGAACACCGAGGTATGATCTTTCAACACGGCGCGCAGTTCCGCCACGCCGGTTTGTTCGCGCGCGCTGGTGTACAGGATGCGGTAGCCAATTTTTTCATACAGCGCGAACGCCTGCCGCGCGTCGCCGTCTTTGTCCAGATCAATTTTGTTGACAACAATCATCAACTGACCGATGCCCGATTTTTCACCGGCCACCAGAAAGCGGTCGAGCATTTTAAAGTTCGGGCTGGGATGCGCGGCGGCGAACACGAACAGCGCCTGATCGGCGTTGGCGATGATCACCTGTTCCCGTTCCGGGCTGCCTTCACCCCGGCGGCCCGAGGTCCGCAGCGCGCGTGACAGCGTGCTGGTGCGCGGCTGCACGTCTTCGATCGTGCCCGTGCCATCTTCTAATAACTGAACCTTCACCCGGTCGCCAATGGTAGCAATATCCGACGACCGTGCCTCCTCCATTAAACGACCCCGCAGCCGGCACGTGATAATCTGCCCGCCGGCGACCTCGACATTAAAAAAGCCGCTTTGGTCGCTGATGACCAGACCATCTGTCAGAACGTTCACCGCTTCGATCAAAGGCATCCTCCCACCAGGCTCATCCTTACAGTTTGATACGTAAAATAACGTCTTTGTAGAGCATCTATATTGTACAAAACTTTTATCATTTTGTGCGGGCGGCCTTTGCAGGTATGGTAAACTGGAACTGCATGGCGCCGCCATGCCCGAATGCTCAACCATGTGGATTGAATGAGGTCGTCGTGGAAAACCAACTCCCTTCTCTGGAATCACCCGAACCAGCGCCGGTCCGCACCGCCGCCCAGATGGAATCGCCCGCCGTGCTGGTCATCCCGCGTGTGGTCTTTAACTACGTCATCATTGCGATTTCCTTCTTTATCCTGGGGGCGGTGGTCAGCGCCCTGGGTACGAACGCGCTGTTTAACGCCAACAGCGCCGAAAATCGCCAGTTGATTGACCAGGCCGTGAGCGCGGCAGCCGCCGCCGCGCAGGGCAGCGCCGATACCGCGTCCGCCGAACCTGACCCGAACAAACGCTATGATGTGAGCGCCGACGATGACCCGTTTATGGGGGCGGACGAAGCGCAGGTGGTGATGATCGAGTTCAGCGACTTTAACTGCGGCTTCTGCGGGCGTTTTGCTGGCGAAACGCTGAATCCGCTGATGGAGAAATACGGCGACCGCGTGAAGTTCGTCTACCGTGATTTCCCCATTCTGGCGCAAACCTCATTAACGGCGGCGCTGGCCGCGCAGTGCGCCCACGAACAGGGCAAATTCTGGGACTATCACAACATGCTGTTCAGCAGTCAGGGGCAGTTCGGGCGCGAGTTCTTCATCCAGCAGGCCGCCGGGCTGGGACTGGACGAAAGCGCCTTTACCTCCTGCCTGGATGACCAGAAGTATCTGGATGAAATCCGCAACGACGCGATCACGGCGCAGCAGTTGGGGCTGCGCGGTACGCCGGCCTTCTTCATCAACGGGCAGTACATCAGCGGCGCGCAGCCGTACCAGGTCTTCGCCGACGCCATCGAGGCGGCGCTGGAACAGGCCAGCAATCCGCAGGCTGACAGCGCCTCGTAGGCTGTCACTACTGAGACATCCGCCCTCGGCGTGTGTATCAGATGTTAAAGGATCAGGCGAAGGGCGCTGTCGTGGCTGATGGATTATCGCGCCGTAAATTTCTGAAGCTGAGTCTGGCCTCAACCCTGGGCACGGCAGTGATGGGTGTGGGCGGTTTCGCCTACGCCCATGATATTGAAACCGGCTGGGTGGAGGTCGTGCATCTGCCGCTGGAACTGCCGCGCCTGCCGGCGGCGTTTGATGGCTACCGGCTGGCGCACATCAGCGATATTCACATGGGCAGCGGCATGACGCTTGCCCGCCTGCACCAGTTCGTTGATCTCGTCAACGCCGAGCAGCCGGACGCGGTCGCCATCACCGGCGATTTTGTCACCAGCCGCCCGGTCACAGCGGCGCTGGCCGCGCTGCGTGACGGCCTCAGCCGCTTGCAGCCCCGCGATATAACGGTAGCCGTGCTGGGCAACCATGATCACTGGACGGATGCCGCCGCTGTCCGGCACATGCTCCGCGAGGCCGGCATACTGGACATCAGCAACGGCCTGCATACCTTACGGCGCGGCGCGGCGATGCTGCATCTGGCCGGGCTGGACGACTACTGGGAAGGGCTGGCGCGGTTGGGCGACGTGCTGGCACAGCTCCCGCGTGAGGGCGCGGCTGTTCTGCTGGAACACGAACCGGATTTTGCCGACATCAGCAGCGCGACCGGACGCTTTGATTTACAGCTTTCCGGCCATTCACACGGCGGGCAGGTCATCATCCCGCTGCGCGGGCCGCTGGTACTGCCGACCTACGGCAAGAAGTACCCATTAGGGCGTTATCAGGTCGGGACGATGATACAGTACACCACCCGGGGACTGGGCACGGTACATCCGGCGGTGCGTTTCAACTGCCGCCCGGAAATCACGGTGTTCACCCTGCGCGCCCCCACACCGCCAGAATAACCAGCAGCGCCAGCAGCCCGCCGGCCAGCACCCCCATGCCGACGGCGACCAGCACGCGAGTTATGGATAAGGGATTTGCGCCTTTTACCCTCATCCCCCGTCCCCTTCCGCTCCGCGTCAGGGCGAAGGGGAGAATACGGATCAGGAGCGGCCATCAAGTCCCTCTCCCTGAGGGAGAGGGCGACTCGAATGGGGACGCATGTCCCCTGAGAGAAGTAGGGTGAGGGCTAAAAACGGTATCCCTAACTGACATTACAGCGTGTCCGCCAGTTGCGCGGCAGCAGCCGCCGCGTCCTGCGCCGCGCCGCGCTCCAGCGCCGTCCGATGGTCGGGCAGCGCGGCGGACAGCGCCGGTCGAAGCTGCGCCAGCCATTCTTTTACGTCGCTGTTGTGGCTCATCGGCTGCGCGGTGATGAGGCCGACCAGTTCCGCGCCGCGTTCCGGCTGGCCGTCCCGGACGAACAGCCAGGCCGCGCCGGCCAGCAGTTCCAGCAGCACCGACGGCGCGCTGACCGTCAGCGCCACACGCAGGCCATCACGCAGGTAACCCCGCGCCGCCGCCAGTTCCGCCTGCGCCAGCTTCGTAAAGACCAGTGTTACCAGGCTGGCGGCCTGAAGATAGCGGTCATCGTTACCGGTGGCAAGCTCGCGGCTGCGCGTGGCATAGTCCAGCGCCGCCGGATAATCGCCGTTGGAATACGCGACCATTGCCCGCACGTTTAGGCTGTAACCCAGGCCGCGCCGGTCGCCCATCGTATCAAAGGTGCTGATGGCCTCGTCCGCCCAGGCGACCGCATTGGCGGCATCACCCGTTTTACGCGCCAGCGAGGCGACGTTGTTCAGACAGTAACCGATGCCCTGCCGGTTGCCGATGTCGCGGCTGAGGGTGAGGGCGCGCTGGTAATGCGCCTGCGCGCTGGCGAACTCGCCGCGCGCTTCCGCCACCCAGCCCAGAATATTGATGCTGTCGCTCAGGCTGCGCCGGTCGCCGATGGTCTGCTGGATGGCCTGGCTCTCATGGGCGTAAGCCAGCGCCATGTCGTAATCACCCGCCGCAAACGCGACCATGCCCAGCAGCAGCAGGCTTTGCCCGGCCAGGATTTGATCGCCCACGTGCCGCTGTACGGCGCGGGCTTCCTCCAGATACCGGCGCGCGGCAGGATGATCGCCTTCCGTATAGGCCAGATAACCCAGATTGTGCAGAATGGTCGCAACCACGCGGCGGTCGTCCAGTTCGCGCATCCCTTCCAGGCTGCGGTTCAGGTGGGCGCGCGCCTCGGCATGGTTGCCCTGCGCGATTGCCATCATGCCCAGCGTGTTCTCACATACCGCCGTCCCGCGCCGGTCGCCCAGTTCGAGCGACAGGTGCAGGCTTGCCAGCGCGTAATCGCGCGCCGCGCTGTAATCGCCCTGGCTGAAGGCAGTGTTGCCCATCAGCCGCAGCGCGGCGGCTTCGTTCAGCCGGTCGCCAAGCTGGCGCGCCAGTTCCAGCGCCGTTGTCTGGTAGCGCACCGCCGGCGGGAAGTCACCCAGCCGGGCGTTGGCTTCGCCGGCGATCATCAGCAGCATCAGCCGTTCGGCGTGATCGGGTGGCAGCAGCGCCAGGATGCGTTCGCTCAGGCGCAGCGCCGCATGAAAGCTGCTCACGGCGAGCATCTGCCGCCCGGCCTGCCGCGCGTAGGCGGCGGCCTTTGCCGTATCGCCTGCCGCGTACCAGTGGTCAGCCAGCGCGCCCGCACGGGAGTCATCACCGGGGTAGACGGCTTCCAGCGCCTCGGCCACCTGCCGGTTCAGTGCCGGCACGTCGTCCGGCGGCAGATCGGCCAGTACCGTTTCGCGCAGTTTATCGTGGCTGAAGCGCCAGCGCCCATCATGCCGGTCAAGGACGGCGGCATTGGCGCAGGCCGTCAGCCAGTTGTCAAGCGCCAGCGCCCCATCTGTCCGCACCCCGATCAGATGTTTGAGCATCCCTTCATCAAGCTGCCGCCCGGCGACCGCAGCCAGATTCAGCAGCGGGCGCGCGTCGTCCGGCACACGTCCCAGCCGCCGCCGGATGACCTGCTGCACGCCGCCGGTAAAGACCTTTTCCGGCAGCGTGGTGCGCCCGACATCCCCCAGCCGCCCGGCCTCCTCCGCCAGCGCGCGCACCACCTCGACCAGAAAGAAGGCGTTGCCTTCGGTTTCGCGGCGCAGCAGTTCAACCACCGGAGCCTGCCGCCCTGCCGCGCCCAGCATGGACGCGCTCAGTTCGGCAATCGCGGGTTCCGCCAGCCGTTCCAGCCGGATCGGGTGCATCCAGGGTAATTCCTCCGGCAGGCCGGGCGCGTCGTCGTCGCGGTAGCTGCCGATCACCAGCAGCGGGCAGTCGGTGATGACGCGCTGGAAACCGCGCAGCAGGTCCAGCCCTTCGCCCGCCCAGTGTAAATCTTCGAGGATGAGCAGCGCCGGCTGGTTCAGCCGGCGGAACAGCGCGGCCAGCATGAGCTGCAAACGCTGCTGGCCGGGTTTGCCCTCCACCGGCGGCGCGTCCGGCACGTCCTGGCCCAGCAGGTCACCGATGTCCGGCACAAGCGCCTTCAGGATGCTGGCCTCCATCTCGCTCAACGCCACCACCAGCGCCAGCCGCCGCGCCACGTCGCGCCACAGTTGATACGGCTGCCCGCCGTCGGCGGCGCTCTGGCCGTGCAGCACCAGCACGCCTTCCACCAGCGCGCGGGTTCGCAGTTCGTTCAGCAGGCGGGACTTACCAACGCCACTTTCGCCGCCTACCAGCCACGCGCTGTCGGTCTGCCCGTCAGAGGCCATTTGAGAAGTTCTTTTGCCCTCATCCCCCGCCCCCTTCTGCTCATGCGTCATGGAGATGGGGAGAAAAGACCGCTCAAGCCCCTCGCCCTGAGGGAGAGGGGTTTGGGGTGAGGGCTTTTCAAACGGTTTCTCAGAGGCCGCCGCATCCGTCGAGGTGGGGTGTGAGCCAAGTATCGTCCGTAAGGCGCGCATCAGTTCGGCAAATTCGGCCTCACGCCCGACGAACTGCGCCGCCTGCAGGAAGCTCTCGCGCACGGCGGCGCTCTCCGCTGGAACGGGCTGGCCGACCGCCGCGCACAACGCCTCGATTACGGCCTCGGCGCCGGCATAGCGGTCAGCGGGGGATTTCGCCAGCAGGCGCTCCAGCACCGTCCGCACCATGACCGGCACGCCGCGCAGGTCGGGCGGGTCGTTCATGATGCTGCCGATCATGCTGCCCAGATTTTGATCGGCAAACGGACGCTCGCCCCTGAACATCTCGCAGGCAATCACACCGACGGCGTACAGGTCGGACGCGACTGACGGCAGTTCGCCGCCGAACAGTTCCGGCGCGACATAGGCGAACGTGCCAACCATCACATGCTCGACTTCCGCCAGCGCGTGAGCCGGAATCGCCAGGCCGAAGTCCAGCACCTTCACCTGACCGTCCGCCGTCACCAGCACATTACCGGGTTTAATGTCCCGGTGCAGTATGCTGCGCCGGTGCACGTAGGCCAGCGCGTGTAACACCTGCACCAGCAGCGCGACTTTATACGCCTCCGGCTGGCCGCGCGCGGCGCGCAGGATGTCACGCGGTTCGTCCAGCAGGCGCATCGTAAAAAACGGCTGGCCGCCGGTATCGAAGCCGTAATCCAGGACGGTGATGATGTTCGGATGCCGCAGCGACGCCAGCAGTTGAAACTCGCGCGCCAGCGCCACGCGCAGATCGCTGGTGTCATCGCGGGAATTAAACAGCAGTTGGCCGGGCGCGACCAGCACCCGTTTAAGCGCGACGGTGCTGCCGGTCAGCCGGTCATGCGCGCGGTAGACGGCTCCCATACCCCCCGCGCCAAGCTGTTCGTGCAGGCGATAGCGTTTTTCCAACTCGGCTTGCATCAGTGTTTCCCTTGCCCTTTCACAACCTGATTATACCGTCTGGCGGCGGGCGCGTCGTGATTTTGGTGGCAGGGAAATTAGGACGACAGGTTAAATAGAGGCAGGCACGCGGCGTGCCGCGCTCGATCTATCCCGTCGGAACCGGACAGCCGGACGTTTTAACGTCTGGCGGCGCTCACCGGGATAGCAGCCAAGGGGCTGGCGGTCTGAGGCACCGGTTCGCTGCCCGGCAGCTGCGCTTCAAACGGCTGGCCTTCCTCGTGGCAGATGAGCTGAATCGCGTTGCGCCCGGAGGCCGCCGCCAGCGTGACCGTCCCACCCGGCTCAACCCAGTGCCCCGCCATGTAGAAGTTCTTCAGCCCCGGCAGCGTTTTGTCCACGCCGCGCAGCAGCAGCGGCAGGGTTTCCCGGCTCAGCAGCCAGCCGCTGGTCGCGCCGCGCCAGTTGTTGGTATAGCGTTCGTAACTCAGGGGCGTGGCCTCATCCACGTATTCGATGGACTGGCCGATGCCGGGATGCCACTGTTCCAGCAGATCAATCATGATGTCCGACACCTGGCGCTGCTCGGTATCGTAAATCTTACGCCCGTACAGGTGCTGCCAGTAGCCGTAGCTGGAGCGTATCATGATTTCCACCACCGATTTTCCGGCGGGGGCCAGGCCGGGGTCAAAGCAGTAATGTTTCACCCCCACATCGCCGCGTTCCTCCCCGATAACCAGCACCGGCCTGTCCAGCAGATGCGTGACCCAGTGCGGCTCGGCGGACAGATCGCGGTTCACGCCCAGCGAAATCTGCACCTGCGAATGCATCGGCAGGCTGCCGTCGTACATCTTCCTGATCTTCCGGCTGACGTACTGGCCGCCCAGCATATCAAAAATGGTGGTGCGGCCATCGGCGGCGGAAATCACATAATCCGCCGTATGCACTTCATCGTTATACAGGCGCACGCCGGTCGCGCGACCGTTCTCGGTGAGGATTTTTTCCACCTGCGCCTCGTAGTGGATTTCCCCGCCCAGCGCGAGATAGCGGCGTTCCAGCGCGCGGGCAAATTCCAGCGACCCGCCAGCCGGGAAACCGGCGTTGCCGGTGTGCATGTACGCCAGCAGCGACATGCCCATCATCGCCGGCGCTTCCTCCCACGAAAACATCTGCACGACGGCGCGCCGCAGAAATGGGTCCTTAAATCGTGCCGCCAAATCCTTCATCGGCAGCCGTCCCCAGCGCAGCAGCGGCAGGGCAAATGGCAGCATTTTCATGCCCAGCCGCCGCCAGCCCTGTGCCCCTAACAGCGATTTGGGCTGCTCGTACATGCCGGACATATCAAAGCGGGTGAACTGCCGCACCCCGCGACAGAAGGCGCGAATCAGCGGCGCGTCGGCGGGCGACAGGTCGCACATATGGGTTTCCAGCCGGTCAGGGTCGGCGTAAACGATCAGCGTTTTGTGCCCATCCGTGATGCGCTGGTATTCGTCGTGGTTAATCATCGGACGCCCCTGCACCGCGCCGAGTTCCTGCCACATCCGGTTAAACGGCTGTCCCTCGCCCGAACCAAACAGGTAATGAATGCAGCCGTCGAAGGTATACCCTTTTCGTTCCCAGGCGGTACACAGCCCGCCGGGCAGAAAATGTGTCTCAAAGATGTGCGTTCGGAAGCCGTTCATCCGGGCGTAACAGCCCGCTGCCAGGCCGGCAGGTCCCGCCCCGATAATGATGATGGATTTCTGCGCCATGTGTGGACTCTTTCATACGTACTTCACCCCGCGAGCGGTGAACGCCGCAAGGCTGACCCCCCGGTTTGTTATCTATACGTAAAAACGCCGCCAGGGGTTGCGGCCATAACGATTGGAGTCCATTCGTTACGGAAACGGCGTGATTTGCGGTAACATGAGCCGGATTACCCTGAAAGGAGTTGTTGAATGCTGATTTATGTTGCCGGGCCGCTGTTTAACTCGCACGAACGCTGGTTCGTGGAACGCATTGCTGCCGCGCTGGAAAACGCCGGCTACGAAACCTTTGTGCCCCACCGTGACGCCGGCGTGCTGACGGAGTTTAAAGAGGAAAACCGCACGCACATCTTCCGCACCGACATGGAAGCTCTGGTAAAGTGTGATGCCTGCGTGGCGCTGCTGACCGGCGCTGACCACGACTCCGGCACGTGCGCCGAAATCGGCTATCTGAACGCCAGAGGCGTACCGGTGTTTGGCATCACAGATGATATTCGCTGGCTGAATAACTTCATCTGGGGTATGTGCAACGAGGGCAAGTATCTCGTTAAAACGATTGACGAGGCGCTGCCGCTGCTGGCAGCACATTTTAAAGCCTGACTCCTGGAGAAACCACCATGCGCGCTTACATTGCTGGCCCACTCTTTAACGAAGGCGAACGCTGGTTTGATGAACAGATTGCCGACCGCGCCGAACGGGTTGGAATCGAAACCTTTGTGCCGCACCGTGACGGCAGCGCCACCCTGCGCGAACAGGGGGATGTCGTCCGTATCTTTGCCGAGGATGTCGCAGCGATTGACCGGTGTGAGATGGTGATCGCCAACCTGAACGGCGTGACCACCGACGACGGCACGGCCTGGGAACTGGGCTACGCCTACGCGAAAGGCAAACATCTGGTCGGCGTCTATACCGATATGCGCTTGCAGCACCACCTTCAGATCGTGAACCTGATGATCGAGTGTTCGCTGCATCAGCTCGTGCGGTCGCTGGACGAACTGGAAACTTATCTGCGAGAATATACACGGGCGTAACCGATGGGCACGGCGTGCGGCGCCCCTACGGCTTTTCCTCCAGCAGCCGCGCATACAGCGCCACAAGTTTCTGTTCCTCGTGTTCCCACGTCAGTTCCGCGCGGGCGCGCTGCGCGTTCGCGCGGTAGCGGGCGTAGTTGTCCGGCTGTAAAAGCGTCTGAATCGCAGCGGCTATCGCGGCGGGATCGGTCGGATCGCACAGCACCCCCAGATCATATCGCTCTACCAGCGCCTTCACTTCGGGGATGGGGCTGGCGATGATCGGCAAACCGGCGGCGACCGCTTCGAAGAATTTATTCGGCAGCGCCAGATGGTAGCTGGTCGCCCCGGATGCAATCAGCACGGCGGCGGCGTGCGCCAGCGCCAGCGTGGGCGCGACGTTGTGGACGGCTGCCGGCGGCACGATGGTCAGGCGGCGCGCCGTGCCCTGGGCGGCGGCCTGCTGTTGAAGCGCCTCCGTCAGCGGGCCGCTGCCTATCAGCACCAGCCCCACATCCTCTGGCAAATACGCCAGCGCGGCGACCAGTTCCGGCAGATGCCGCGCCACCACGATGCCGCCGCTGTGAACGATCAGGCGTTGGCCGGTGGGAAATGTTCGTTCCGGCTGGCCGGGAATCCGGTGGTCAACCGCGTTCCACAGCACCAGCGGGCGGGGAATAGCCAGCGTGCGCGCCAGCACGTCCGCCAGTTCCTCACCAACCGTCAGCGTGGCGGCGGCGCGCTGCGCCATCCATTTTTCCAGCGGGCGCAGCAACCCGAACAGCCGCTGAGTAGGGGTGATGCCGCCGGACAGGTTCATATCAAAATACAATTCATGCGAGTCATAAACGAATACGCGCCGCCACAATCCTGCCAGTGCCAGCATCAGCAGGCCGGTAAAGTCATGGGCGTGGTAAACACGCGCCTGCGCGCGGCGCAGTTCACGCGCGGCCAGCGCGTAACCGATGAACATCCGCAGCGCCCTGCCATATTTACCCGGCAGCCGCCGCCGCAGGAAACGCGGCTGCACCAGCCGCAGCGTAAAACCGTCTAATGCGGTTTCGGGCGGGAAATCACCGCTTACGGCGATGCCCACCACCAGCACGCGCCACCCCCGCGCGGCCAGGCTGGCCGCTTCCCGCCGCACGCGGCTGTCACTGAATACCGTGTTGTGAACGATCATTGCCACGTCAGTCATGGACGGCTCTCGTGGGCTGCCGGGGACACGCGGGATTCGGCGGCACCGGGTTTGCCCAGAATTCGTTCGTACAGCGCCACCAGCTTTTTTTCTTCCGCTGCCCAGTTCAGTTCCTCGCGGGCACGCAGCGCGTTGGCGCGGAAGCGGGTGTTATTGTCCGGCAGCAGCACCGTCTGGATCGCGGCGGCAATGGAAGCCGGGTCGGTCGGGTCGCACGTCACCCCCAGATCATAACGTTCGATCAGAGCGGTCACTTCTGGTATCGGGCTGGAAACAATCGGCAGTCCGGCGGCGACGGCCTCAAAAAACTTGTTCGGCAGCGCGTGGTAATTATTGGGAATGAGCGGTGTTGTCAGCACCGCCGCCGCATCAGCCTGAGCCAGTGTCATCGCCACACTGTTAGAGGGTACGGGCGGGATGATAAACAGGCGATCAGCCGCGCCCAACAACTGCGCCTGCTCCAGCAGCGGAACCCGCAGCGGGCCGCCGCCCATCAGCACCAGCGCCACATCTTCCGGCAGGTGTGCCAGCGCCGCCACCAGTTCCCGCAAGTGGCGGCCTTCATCGAGATTGCCGGTGTGCGCCAGCCGGCGGCGTCCGGCAGGAAACGTAGCGGCAGGCGCCTCAAGCTGGCGTAAATCTACCGCGCTGCGGATCACGGTTGGACGCGGCATATAAAACCGCGCCGCCAGAATATCCGCAATCAGGTCGTTGATGGTAATAACGGCGGCTGTCCGGCGTGCCAGAAATTTTTCCAGCGGGCGAAACAGGCGGACAACGTGCTTAAGACTGTAGTTCACCCCCGGCGGCCAGCGATCAAAGAACAGTTCGCGCGCTTCATACACCACAGGCTGCCGCAGCCCGGACAGCGCCATGATGAGAAGGCCGGGAAAATCATTGATATGGTACACCTGCGCCTGCGACCGCCGGAACTGGCTTATCACACCGGGAATGGCGACGATCAGCCGCAGCAGTTTACCCCAGGAACCCGGCATCGCCTGGCGCAGCAGGCGCGGCTGCACCCGTATCAGCGTAAAACCGGCCAATTCCTCATAAGCGGGTAAGTCCCGATTGCTCAATACGATGCCAATGACCAGCACCCGCCACCCCTGCGCCGCCAGACTGGCCGCCGCGCGGGTGGTACGGCCATCATTCACCATCTCATGATGGACAAACATACAGATGTCAAACGGCGGTGCGGGGGTCTGGCCTGCCTTGTTTGGGGTATGGGGGTCTGTTACAATGGCCTTCTGCAAGTCCGACATTTATTTTCGAAGCCCTTACTATGCATCGTATTCAATCGTTAACACGCTGGCATTACGCCAGTCTGATTATTGTATCGCTGCTGCTGGCGTTTCTCCATGTCGGGCCGCTGTATGGCAGCCGCGCCGCGCTGGTGCTGGTCGTGCTGGCACAGCTTTATTTACCGGGCTGGCTGCTGGCGCGCGCCCTGGGACGGCACGCCCACCCGCACCCCATCGTGCGGTTTGTGTGGGTGCTGCTGGCCGGGCTGGGGCTGACGATCCCCCTCGCCGGCCTGTGTTTTCTACTGCGCCTGCCCGTGCCGGCCTACCTGCTGCTGCTGCACGGCGTGATGCTGGCGCTGGCGCTGCTGCCGCCGCGTCCTGCTGCGCCGGAAACCCCCTGGCGGCTGACCTGGCCGCGCGCGCCGCTGTACGCGCTGGTGGCGCTGGCGTGTATCATCACGTTTCTGGTGGGGTCGGCGGGGCGCTACCGCTTCTGGGGCTTTGAAGATCAGACGGTGTTTATCTCGCTGGCGGACTGGCTGGCGAACAATCCCGGCGAGTTCCCCGGCGGGCTGCCGCTGCGCACGCGGCAGGTCGCCCATGTCACGAATGATACCCGCCAGGATACCGATGGCTGGACGTACAGCCATGCGGCCTGGTCGTGGAGCAGCGGCGTCAGCGCCAGTGATATCATCTGGTACGATCTGAATCCGCTGTTTATCTGGGCGGTGCCGCTGATCACCTTCGCGCTGGCCTACGAGATCACCCGGCGCGAAACGGCGGCGGCCTGGAGCGCGGCGGCGCTGGTGTTCGCCGGGCTGCTGGCGCTGGACAACATTGTGTATTATCCGCCGTATACCACCTACGGGCGGTTCGCCGTGTTTCAGGTCAACTCGCTGCGACAGATGGCGATTACAGTCATGCTGCCGCTGGCGTGGCTGGCGGCGTTAGCCTATCTGCGAGCGCCGCGCCGGTGGGATGTGCCGCTCATTTTCCTGGCCGGGCTGGCGCTGGCGATGCTGCATCCCGTCCCGGTGATGCTGTTCCAGATGAGCGCCGGCGCGGCGCTGGTGGTGCGCTGGCTGGCGCAGCCCAGCCGCGACCGCGCCCGGCAGCTTGCCCCGCTGCTGGTAGTGCTGGTGCTGCTGCTGGCGCTGCCCTTCATC
Organism: Aggregatilineales bacterium; assembly: GCA_029975765.1. Lineage (GTDB taxonomy): Bacteria > Chloroflexota > Anaerolineae > Aggregatilineales > Phototrophicaceae > CFX2. The sequence goes on along the minus strand of JARKOK010000519.1, from coordinate 11,031 downwards.
CAGCGGTTGAACCGCGCCGGCCTGAGTGCCGCCGACTCGCTGATCCGCACGTCGGCGCTGGCAGGCGACGACGCCGCGACCAGCACCGGCCATTTTCTGGTGCTGCGTGATCTGCCGGTTTTTGGCACCACCTTTATCCGCAATCCGTCGAATTTTTTCTACCACCCGTTTATCGCGGCGGCGGCGCTGCTGGGGCTGGCCTTCACGCCGGTCTGGCGGCGCAGCCTGGCGGCGCAGTTCATCGTTCCGGCCACCACCACCGTGCTGCTGCTGGCGTTCACACCGGGGCTGACCGCTTTCTTCAACGGTTTCGCGTCGTCGCTCGGCCTGCTGCTGACGCTGTTCATGCTGCCGGTGCCGCTGATTTTTGGCCTCACGGTCGACAACAGCCTGCGCTGGCTGGCGGCGCAGGTGGGGCGCGTCCCGGCTTATAGTCACGCGGCGGCGGCGGCGGTGGTCGGGGCGGCGCTGCTGGCGCTGCTGGTCGAGCCGTTCCCCATCACGGCCAGCGCCCGCGACCAGCTTGACGCTTACAATACGATGCAGATTGATCGGCAGGTGCAGCCGTTTCAGGACGCGCTGGTCGCCAGCCTGCGGCGCGTGCTGCCGGACGATCAGACGAACGTGCTGGCCGTACCGTACAACGTGACCAGCGTCGTGCTGGATGAAGTATCCGGCACGCTGAGTACCGGCGGGCGGCGCACGCGCAGCCCGGCCTACGCGGCGGATTTACGATTCTTTGGCCGCAGCACCCCGCCCGCGCCCTGGCTGGACAGCGCCGATCTCACGTTCCTCAATGACTTTGGCGTGACGCACCTCGTGGTTGAAGCCAGCAGCCCCCGCCTGCCGCAGTTGGTCATGCAGCCGGAACGGTTCGCGCTGCTGGATCGCCCCGCCGGTTATTACGTGTTTGCCGTTACACCAAATCTGACGCCTGACGACGTGGACGCGGCTTTTGCCGGGATGAACGCGGTCTACGGCGCGAATCCGCCGATACAGCCGGCAGACGGTTTCGCGCTCGGTCTGCCCGCCGATGGGGATAGCTGGCAGCCGCTGGTCGAACAGTGGCAGGCGCTGGCTGAAACCGCGCCGGACGACCCACGCGCGCGGCTGGGGCTGGCATACAGCGCGCTGCTGGCCGGGGATTATGACACAGCGGCGGACAGTTTCACGGCGCTGCACGCGGTCTATCCGGCGCTGCCGCTGGTCACGGACGGCGCGGCTTACGCGCTGGCGGCGGCGGATGACGCGCCCGCTGCACTGCCGCTGCTGCTGGCGGCGCTCGATCAGGACGATGCTGCCGCGCCGGTGCTGGCCGCGCGCACGCTGCTCACACGCAGTTTCTTCTACCTGTTAAATCCTGACCAGATGGCTCACGTTCTGGCCGTAACCCGCGATCACCGGCTGGCCTGGCAGCACCTCGTTGTATTCGACCAGCCGGATGCCACACGCCGCGGCGCCGCGCTGCTGCTGGCCGCCGGACAGCCGGAGGCGGCAGAACAGACGCTGCTGGATGTACTCGAACTGCGCCTGGGCGCGCAGGATGTGCTGGCGCTGGCCGGGCTGGCGCTGGCACGCGGCGAGGTGTCAACGGCGCTGGATCGCCTGCGCCCGGCGACCGATGACCGCTGGCTGATGCCGCGCCGCACCACCCATCCTGATCGCTGGCAGAACAATGTCGCGGCGCAGGCTTATTATCTGCTCACGGGTGATCTGGCCGCGCGTGAGAACCGGCTCGAGGCGGCGATCACCGCGTACCAGCAGGCGCTTGAGGCTGGTGCCACCCTCGCCGGACGGGTGTTCCTGGCGCGGGCGCTGGAGCAGACCGGCCAGGCCGACCGCGCCGCCGCGCTGCGGACCGAAGCCGAATCGCTCTGGCGCGAAACTCACGACAGCCCCCTGCCGGAACTGGTGTCGCTGCTGGCGCTGGCCGGTGACAGCGGGGCGCTGAATGTGCTGAACGTCACCGTCGAACACGGCGCGAACGAACGCGAGATCATTGTCACCGCCACGTATGGCGATCTGATGCCGCGCGCCACCTATCCGATAGAGTCCTGGCGGGTTGAAATCATCAGCCCGGACAGCCAGGCCCGGTATGCGTCGGTGGATGTCCCGGCGGTTTTTGTGGATGCCGCGCTGGTGCGTGTGCCAGTGACGGTGCGCCTGCCCGACGACGTGCCGCCGCTGGCGCCGGCGCTGGCCTACGTGCGCTGGCGGCACGATGACGCGATCACGTCGCCGGGGGTGACGGCGGCCACCGTCCTCAACCGCCCGGATGCTGCCGCGCTGCCGCCGGACGCGGTGCCGGTCAGCCGCCAGTTTGGCGACTCGATCACGCTGCTCGGCTACACACTGGACGAGCAGCCGGATGGCCTGACGGTGACACTGTACTGGCAGGCCGATGCGCCGCCGGAAGATTATCAGGTATTTGTGCATCTGGTGGGCGCGGATGGCGCGGTCATCCAGCAGCGCGACGGCACGCCGGCGGACAGCCGCTACCCCACCGGCCAGTGGCGCGTAGGCGTGCCGGTGGCCGATACCCATACCTTCACCCTCGAACCACCGCCGGCCTATGCGCTGCGTGTGGGGCTGTACCGTCTGGGTGATCTTACGCGGCTGCCGGTCACACCCGCCGATGAGCGCGTGGCCGACAGCAGCCTGCTGCTGGTCGAACGTCCATGATCCAGACGCTGCGCCGGTACTGGGAAAGCAAATTCGTCCGGGACACGCTGGCGCTGCAAATCGGCAAGGTCGGCGTCACCGGGCTGTCTATCATTTCCTCGATTCTGGTGTTCCGGCTGCTCGGTTCAGAAACTTACGGCGTATGGGCGCTGGTACAGTCCTTTTTTACCATCTGGCAAACGCTGAATTTTTCCGGTGTGGGCATCAGCACCAGCACGCGCCTCGGCATCGCCGTTGGGCGGCAGGATGAGGCCGAAGTGCTGAACCTCATGGCCTTTTACGTGCTGGTGTCCGGCCTCTGGGCGCTGCTCATCACGGTGCTGATGGCCGCGCTGGGGCCGGCGCTGTCCCGGCTGGCTTATGATGGGGTGGCGCGCATCGGTGTGCTGGCGGCCTGGCTGTCGCTGACCGTCCTGCCGGACGCGCTGTACAATCTGGTCATCATCAGCCTGCAAGCCCGCCGCCACATGCGCAGCCTGGCGGTGCTGCAACTGGTTAATCAGGCGGCGCTGGTAGCCTGCACGCTGGGGGCGCTGGTCATCAGCCCGACGCCGGAAGGGCTGGTCGTTTCGCGGCTGGTCTATTCCCTGTCAACCCTGCTGATCGCTCTCGGCTTTTACCGGCATCTGCGGCTGCGCGGGCTGGTCTTTCCGCGCTGGCGGCAGATTATCAGCGCGGTTCGCACTGTCTCCCCGCGCCCATACTGGCGCTTTGGCATGGTGAACGCGCTGGACAAAAATCTGGCGAATCTGTTCACCGAAGTTCCCTTACAACTGGTCGGTGTATTCAACGGGCCAATCGCCGCCGGTTATCTGGAACTCGGCTTCCGCGCGATGAATATACCAGCCCTGCTTACGTCAGCGGTGTTTGATAACCTTCAGGCGGTTGTCCCGCAGGCCGTCGGGCGGGGTGATTACGCCGCGCTGTGGCGCAATTTTCGCCGGGTGCTGGGGGTTATGATACTGGGCGCAGTGGGTTTTTATCTGGTGTTCGCGCTGCTGGTGCCGGTGTTCGTGCCGCCGCTGTATGGGGCAGAGGCGGTGCCGGCGGTGCCGGTGATTACGGTGTTGAGCCTGTACGGCGCGATCACCATGATTGGCGGCAGCTTCGGGCCGCTGTACCGCGCGCTGGCGCTGCTGCGCCCGGCTCTGATCGTAAAAGTGGTGGCGCTGCTCGCCGCGTTGTTACCCGGACTGCTGCTGGTTCAGACTGCCGGGGCGGTGGGCGGCGGCTGGTTTGTTAATCTGTTGTTCGGCCTGTCGGTGGTGCTGACGGCAGCGATCACGCTGCCCTCCCTGCGGCGGCAGGCACGGCTCATGAAAGGATAACGCGGTGCTTCAAATGATCAAACGACGCCTGCGCGAGAGCTTTTTGCGTCCGGTTTATCTGTGGCTGGCGAACCGTTACCGGATGCTGCGCCGCCTGTATATTTATCCCGAAACCGCCAGCGTTGGGATAGTGGATTATGATGTGTACTGGGATAAAAAAGCGCAGGATGGCCTGGGCCATCTGTCACCCTGGCGGCGGAGACGGGCGCAGGTGTTTGCTGATCTGATTCCCACCGGCGCGAGTGTGCTTGATCTGGGGGTAGGCGACGGCGCGCTGCTACGGCACATCATCGAACAGAAGCAGGTGCAGGGTTATGGGCTGGATGTATCGCCAAAAGCGGTGGCATACTGCCGCCAACAGGGTTTAAATGTGGAACTGGCAGATATCAATAAACCGCTTACCGAGTATCTGCGGCAGCCGTATGATTACATCATCCTGTCCGAAATCATCGAACATCTGCCTGACCCCGAACGCCTGCTGAACGATCTGCGCGCCTTTGCTCGACAGGGCCTCATCGTATCTATTCCCAACACCGGGTTTCACCAGCACCGGCTGCGGCTGCTACTGGGACGGTTTCCGCTGCAATGGGTGGTCACGCCGGGCGAACACCTGCGCTTCTGGACGCGGGCTGATTTTCACTGGTGGGCGCGGCAGATGCGTTTCCGTATCGTGCGCGAAGTTCCGTATGAGGGCACACCGGGATTAAAAACACTCTGGCCGGGGCTGTTTGCTGCCGCGTTTGTTTACCTGCTGGCCGACAGCGCCGTATCCTCGAAAACGTGACGTTCTTCATGCGCTGGCCGCCGCGACGGGCAGTATAATTTAAACAACACAGCAGCGCATGGAAACGCAGAAAAGGAGGCTCTTTCGATGAAGAGCATCGCCGGAACATGGTACGGCCAGCGCGGTTCGCGGCTGGAACTGACTCTGACCCACGCCGGCCATCTCGAAGGCCGGTATTACACCGCCAACAATGATGAGGCGCAGGGAGTATTCGACCTGATCGGCATGAGCGATACCCGCTCGTTCGGCGGCAGCCGCAGCGTCGGGTTTGTCGTCTGCTGGAACAACGAATACGTCAACCAGCATTCGGTCACGGCCTGGTCAGGCCAGCATCAGGTGATCAACGGCGAGGAAGTGCTGACCACCAACTGGCTCCTCACCCGTGAAACGTCGCCGGAACAGGGCTGGGCGGCGACGATGGTCGGCAGCGATACGTTCAAACGCACGCCGCTGGCAGTCAGCGAGGCCGCGCCGGAACTGGAAGGTCAGGCGGCGCAGTAGTTGCCTCCGGTGAGCATCCTTCGCTACTATTCGGTGGTTTAACACCGAGGCCAGCAGGGGCGCGCTGTGCCGCGTCCATAGAATGAGCGAGTTATGACCGGCAAATATTATGAGGAACTGGAAGTTGGGATGCGCATCCGGCATGAGTTAGGCCGCACGATCACGGAGGCCGACAACGTGCTGTTTTGCAGCCTGACGATGAACCCCCAGCCGCTGCACCTGAACGAAGACTTCGCCCGCCAGACGCCGTTCGGCCAGCGCATCGTCAACGGGATTCTATCTATGGGGCTGGTCGTCGGCCTGACGGTCAGCGATCTGACACAGGGCACGATCATCGCCAACCTGGGTTATGAGAATGTGAAACATCCACACCCGTTGTTTCACGGCGATACGCTGTATGTCGAAACCGAAATCACGGCGAAACGCGAAAGCCAGTCCAACCCGACCGCCGGGTTAGTGACGATGAAACATCTGGGGCGCAACCAGCACGGCGCGGTGTGTGTGGAAGTCACGCGCACGGCGCTGTTTCTGAAGCGGCCCACAGCCTGAGATTTCCGGTTGTCGGGCGTCCAGCCGTGTCCACAGTTGGCCTGTCTGCCTCATCAATGGTTACAATTCGTGACATATGATTCTGTGTTGTAAGGAGTCATCCATGCGTTACCGCAAGTTAGGCAAGACCGGCTTTGAAGTTTCGGAGATCGGCTTCGGCGCCTGGGCGATTGGCGGCGGCTGGGGGCCGCAGGATGAAACAGCGTCGCTGGACGCGCTGCACCGGGCGCTTGATCTGGGTGTCAACTTTATTGATACGGCGGCGGGTTATGGCGATGGCCGCAGCGAACGCCTGATCGCGCAGGTGTTAAAGGAGCGCCGTGAGCGGATTTACGTGGCGACCAAAACCCCGCCGCTGCCGGGACACTGGCCGCCCAGCCCGTACTGTATCGCAGAAGAACGGTATCCCGAAAAGTACCTGCGCGATAATGTGGAAGAACGCCTGCGCAACCTGAATACCGACTGTCTGGATGTGCTGCAACTGCATACCTGGACGCGCGCCTGGAATCGAAACCCGAAGCCGCTGGAAGTGCTGCGGAAGCTGCAAGCCGAAGGCAAACTCCGCGCGGTGGGTGTGTCCACGCCGGAGCAGGATCAGGACAGCGTGGTTGACCTGATGCGCCAGGGTTGGGTGGATACGGTGCAGGTGATCTACAACATCTTCGAGCAGGAACCGGCGGCGGAACTGCTGCCCGTCGCGCAGGAAACCAACGTCGGCATCATCGTGCGCGTGGTGTTTGACGAGGGCGTGCTGACCGGCAAATACACCAAAGACAGCACTTTCCCTGAAGGCGACTTCCGTAACAACTACTTCGCGGGCGACCGGCTGGAGCGGGCGGTACAGCGCGTGGAGAAAATCCGCGCCGAGATTGCCGGCAGCGGTTACGATCTGCCGCAGGCGGCGCTCAAGTTTGCGCTGGCGCACCCGGCCACCAGCAGCGTGATTCCGGGTATCCGCAGCATCCAGCAGGCCGAAGCGAACGTCGCGGCGGCAGAACTGCCGGATATGCCGGATGATCTGCTGCTGAAACTGCGCGGCCATGCCTGGCGGCGCGCCTTCTGGTACGGTGGCAAATGAAATTAAAAATCGCTCTGGCCGGGCTGCTGCTGCTGGCGGGTACGGCGGCAGTGGCGCAGTCACCGGCAGCCACGCGCACGCCGCTGGGGCCGCTGTTTGTGCCCTCGGCTACCTTTACCGCCGCGCCCACGCCGGTCATCACCCCCACGCCGGATGCGGACGATCCGCGCATCGGCGTGTGTTCCGCGCCGTTTCAGCCGGGCTGGACGCCGTACCGCCTCTATCGTCATGACCGGCTGGCCGATCTGCTGGTCGGCGTAGAGGGGATCACCGTCGCGCAGGTGGCGGCGCTCAACTGCCTGGACGACCCCTCGGCGCTGCCGGCGGGCGCGGTCATCTGGCTGCCGCCCGGTACGGCGGCGTCTCTGGCGCATCCCGCGCCGGAGGATGTTTCGCCTGATGACGACCGCGCCGAGATTTTTGCCTTTTACGCCAGCGCGGAAACCGTGCGGAACGAAGGGCAGAGCGTGACGTTTTCGTGGCGGGCGACCGGCACGGCGGCCTATTTCTACATCTGCCCGCCGCGCCCGGAACTGACCTGCGAGCGCCCGCTGGACGCGCAGCCCGTGCCGCTAGAGTACACCACGCCGCCGATCACCGGCTTTCGTTACGCCGGGCCGGTGCGCTACCGGCTGGAGGTCGTGGACGGCGATACGCGCACGACCAAAGACCTGCGGCTGGAAGTGGTCTGCACCCACGAGGCGCTGGGCGAGGTGGCAGGTAACCCGGCCTGCCCGCTGCAAGCGGTGGAATACATCTTTGTCGCGTGGCAGCCGTTCGAGCGCGGCGTGATGCTGTGGCTGTCCAATACGCGGCAAATCTGGGTGATGACCGGCGACCATCGCTTACGCATCGTGGATGATGACTATCAGGAAGGCGACCCCACGCCGGCTGCCGTCGCACCGGACGGACTGGAAACGCCAAAGCGCGGCTTTGGCCGGGTGTGGGAACTGCTGGGCGGCGCGGACGGCCCGCTTGGCTGGGCGACCGGCGACGAATACGGTTATGATGCCGGGTGGCAGCCCGCCGGCCAGTATTCGTACACCACCTACGTCGGTGGGCCGTTTGGCATCCAGTACGCCATCACGCTTATCCCCGGCACCCGAACCGGCTACTGGGTGCAGATACGGTGAAATGAGTTTGCGGGGACACGACAGGCTGTGTCCCCGCGCTTACCGCATCGGGACGTAATGCACCTGATTATCGAAATCTTCCGGCTGGCCTATGCCAATGATGACAATCCGTTCGTCAATTGCCTGACCGACCGGCAGTTCATTGTCAACTTCACATCGGAAGCCCGGCTTTAACACGTTCGTAAGCATATTTTACGATTGTACGAACATCGTGCGTCAGTAAAACTGCGCCTCGGCGAGCGGTTTCTGCCAGCAGCGTAGGGTCATCCGCGCCAGCCAGAGGTGTGTCCTGCACACGAACCACATCCAGATCGGGATAGGCGCGCAGGACAGCACGAAAAATGTCGTTGTTGAAGTTTTCGTCCGCAAGAAAGCGCATTATTCCTGCTGCTTTCGGGTTGCCAGCTTTGCCAGCACTTTAGCGCGCAGGCTGTCATTCGGGAACACATCGGCCATCTCCTGCCGCATCTGCTTCGAGACGGCCATTTCCTGCCGGATGTAAGCATCTACCTCGTCACGCCGCTGCAAATAATAGCCGATCACCAGATACACATCCGATACGCTGAGTGCCGGAAAGTGATGCGCAATTTCTTCGGCTGAAGCGCCCCTATGAAAATCCGCGATGACACTCAGCAGCGTTACGCGAGTCTGTCCGACGCGAATCACACCATCCGCATCCGTTCGTAACGGTACAGCTACAGCCGCCGGAATTGAGAACATGGGACACCTGTCAACCCGATTAACTCGTGCCATCAGTTTATCACAGGGCGTGGTACTTTTGCTGCCGCTACCGCGCGAACACCCCGCGCGCGAAGAACCACAGGTTCGCCGGTCGCTCCGCCAGCCGCCGCATGAAATACGGATACCACGCCGCGCCAAACGGCACGTACACCCGCATGGTATAGCCGGCCTGCGCCAGTTCTTCCTGCCGCGCCGACCGGATGCCGTAGAGCATCTGGTACTCGTAGCGGTCGGTCGGGATGTGCTGATCCTTGATGAACTGCTCGGTCGCGGCGATCATCTTTTCATCATGGGTCGCCAGGCACAGGTAGGCCGGCGGTGGCGACTTCAGGTATGCCTGCGCCAGTTTCACGTAACTGGCGTCTACGTCGGCCTTCGCCGGAAAAGCCACCGTCGGCGGTTCGAGGTACGCGCCCTTGCACAGCCGGACATGCGCGCCTTCGGCGGCCAGTTCGCGCATGTCGGCCTCGCTGCGGTACAGGTACGATTGAATCACCACGCCCACATTATTAAAGCCGTATTCGTCGCGCAGGGTGCGGTACAGCCGCAGCGTGCGGTCGGTATAGGCGCTGCTTTCCATGTCAATCGTCACGCTCACGCCGCGTTCCTGCGCCGCGCCGAGGATGTGGCGCAGGTTGCCGGTGCAGAGTTCTTCGCTGATGTCCAGACCTAAATGAGTGAGCTTCACCGATATGCTGGCGTTCAACCTGTCCTGCTGGATGCGTTCCAGCACGGCGCGGTAGGCTTTGACCACTTCGGCGGTATCCTCCGCCCGGTGCACGCTTTCCCCCAGACAGTCCAGCGTAACGGCCATACCCTTCGCGTTCAGCGTCTGTGTCACGCGGGCGGCTTCGTCCAGCGTTTCCCCGGCCACAAACCGCCGCGCCACCCGCCGCGCCAGCCCCCAGCCGGTGACGATGCGCCGCGCCCAGCCTGCTGTCGAGAAGTAGAGAATCAATCGCCTGAGCATGATGTGTCCTTGTTCCAATAGGCGAGACAGTGTTTGTCTCCGGCAACCTTATCTTTCATTGTAGCGCCGATGATGGGATTTGAAACGCGGCATGGCTACAATTATTCGTCACGAATGTCATGTTACGGAGTCTGGATATATGTCCCTGCTGCGCCGGATCGGAATCATACTGGCGGTGGCGACAGGCGCGCTGCTGGGCGCGGCCCTCGCCTTTTTCATTGTGGGATTAAACGCGCCGGTGCTGGCGCTGGCGGCGCTGCTGGGCGCAGTTGTGTACGGCGGGCTGGCCTGGCGGCTGGCGCTGTCCGGCAGTCGCGGTTGGCTGGCGTTAGCCGCTGTGCCGGTCGGGCTGGCGCTGCTGTTCGGCGCGGGGACGCTCTACGCGCTGTACCAGACCGGGCAGATCGCCGTGCCGACTGATGACCGCCTGGCGAACTTCGACCGGCTGTGGCAGGCCGTCAGCGTGACCTATCCCTATTTTGACATCAAGGAGGTGGACTGGAACGCCACCCGCGACCGCTATCGCCCGCGTGTTGAGGCCGCCGCGTCCGATGCCGAGTATTACGCACTGGTGGCGGACATGCTGGCTGAACTGAATGACAGCCACACCTATCTGGCGCGGCCATATCCGCAGTGGGGGTGGCAGTTTGGCACGCTTCAGCCGGTGGGCGAGCTGGCCGTCATCACCGGGCGGGACGCGACCGCGCGGGACGCCGGTTTGCAGCGCGGCGATGTGGTGACGGCCATCAACGGCCAGCCGGTCGCGGCAGCCATTGAGGCGCTGCCGCCCGCGCTGCGGGTGGGGTCAACGCCCTGGAACGCGCGGGCGTTCGCGCTGGGCAATCTGCTCATCGCCTGGGACGACACACGCGCGCTCACGCTCACCGTCGAAACCGCCGCCGGGGAAAGCTCGACTGTGACGCTGGCTGTGCCGGACAGCCCGCCCCCGGCAGATGGTGACAGACCGCCGCTGATCACGGCGGAAACGCTGCCGTCAGGCATCGGGCTGATTCGTATCCCGCAGTTTTTCGGCGCGCCACAGGCGGAACTGGTCGCCCAGTTTGACACGGCGCTGAACGCGCTGGCGGACGCGCCCGCGCTGGTGCTAGACGTGCGCGGCAACGGCGGCGGCAGCAGCCTGACGGCGGCAGCGATGGCCGGACGCTTTTTGACGGAAACGTTTGAGTACGGGCGGGAATGTTACCGCCAGCGGCTGCCGGTTCGGATGTGGCTGGGCTGCGGCACGCGGGTTGTCTATCCCCGCG
>JARKOK010000518.1 GCA_029975765.1 Aggregatilineales bacterium | reverse complement strand
GACCAACCGAAAACGCTCGTTGGCCTGCATAGAGGCGACCTCCTTCAGCGAAGCGATATGGGCGTTATTATAACCCTGTTAAGCGAACAGCAGCAAGCGCCAGAGGGTCTATTTCCCACCGCCAGCTCACCTATTCCCCGGTGATCTGCGACGCCAGCGCGGCAGCGTCCAGACCAAAAGCGTACAGCAGCGCCGCGCCGTCGTCATCCAGCGCCAGCGTGAGCAGCAGATGTTCCGTCCCGGTGTAGTGACTGCCCTGGCGCTGAGCGGTATCCAGCGCGCGGGACAGCACCGGTTCGAGGCTGACCAGCAGCGCCGGGTTGGCGGCGTCAAGTTCCAGCCGCAGGCGGTGTTCGTCGAGGCCGCCAGCGCGCAGCAGGGCAGCAATCGGGCTGCGATCTTCCAGCAGCATCACCAGCAGCAGATGGCCGAGGCCGACCGTCGGATGGTCGAGGGTGACGGCGATCTGCTCCGCGCCGTTAATCAGGCGGCGGGATAATTCGCTCAGCCGGGCGCTGCGTTTGGCAAGCTGCAAATCAGGTTCGGTGAGGCCGTCGCTAAGGGCGCGGCGCACATGGCGGCGCACCAGTTCCGGCGCGACCTCCAGCCGGCGCAGCAGGGCGCGGGCGTTGCCAACGTTCATGCGGGTGATGCCGAGCAGCAGATGACCGGTGCCGATGTAATGGTGGCCGAACCAGGCGGATTCGTCCGCCGCCAGCGCCAGCGCCACGTTGAGTTCGTCGGCGTTCAGCACATCCTCCGGCACGACGGCCAGCGGCGGCGCAAGGGTTTGCAGCACCGCTTCGAGCGTGGGCGCGTCGAGATTCAATTCCTGCATAATCTGGCAGCCGAGGCTGCCGCGCGCCAGCGCCACACCCGCCAGCAGGTGACCGGTATCGGCAAACGGATGCCGCAGGCGGGCGACGACCAGCGCCATATGGGTTAAAGCGCGGCGGGCGTGATGGCTGTAACGGTTATAACTCGGCACTAAGGTTCTCACCGGGCGATGACCTGGCAGGGTTAGGTTGCTCTCTAGTTCCATTATAGTCCCGCTTTTTGAGCCATCGCAAACCGCCGGAAGTAATAGGCGCACGATCAGCAGGCCGCGTGTCAATCATCAGCCTCATCGTCGCGGCGATACCAGGGCGGGACTTTGTGGCGTGAGCCGTCCGGGTAGACGTATTCGACGGTGCGTATCTTATTGATGGGGGTGTAGAATTCAAGATGCGCGTCAAGCTTCATTAGGGGGTCGAGCAGCATGGTGAGGGTGAGGATACGCTGGTAAGGGGAACTGACCTGATCCCCATTAGGCGCGGTCTTTTTCGGTGATCTATTAACGGGCTTCCTGCTGGGCAATCGCGCGGAGGGTTTCCAGATCACGGATGAGGATATTGTAGCGGGTGAACTGCACCAGGCCGTCAGCTTCAAACTTCCTGAAGGTGCGGTACACCACTTCGCGGGCCGTGCCCACCATGTCCGCGAATTCCTGCTGCGACAGCAGCCGGTCAAAGCTGACACCACCTGCCGGGTGCGGCTGGCCTTCCACCTCGGCGCGGGCTAACAGCACGGTCGCCAGGCGCGAGGTGACATCCCGGAATGCGAGGTCATGCACCAGCGTCACGAACTGTTTGAGCCGGTCGGTGATTAACCGGAGAAAGACTTCCTGAAAATCGGCGTGTTCGTCCAGCAGCGATTGCAGCACGCCGGCGGGGAAGGTGATGGCTATTACCGGCGTGAGGGTGGTAGCGGAATACGGGCTGGGCGCGCCGGTCGGCAGCGACTCCGCGCCCAGGCAGTCGCCCGGCAGCGGCAGCGCCAGAATCTGGCATTTGTCTCTGGACTGGCGGTACAGTTTGACACGCCCCGCTTGCAGCGCGAACAGGCCGCTGGGCGGGTCGCCCTGGTGGTACAGGTCCGCGCCCGCCGCAAACGCCGCCAGCACCGCTTTTTCGGCCAGGCAGCGATGGGTGCGCGGGCTGAGCGTCCTGAAGAGTGGAATGCTGGCTACGGAATCCACTGTGACCATCTTGCATCTGCCGTATTCTACCTGCTGCCAGCATAGTGGAAGAAACCGGCGGCTGATGTGACCTAAATCACGTCAGGGCGCTGCCGGTTCGTCCGGGCAGGCGCAGGGGGGCAGCAGCGCGTCGAGGTTCAGCAGGATGATGCGCCCGGTTTCACAGCGAATCACACCTTCGTTTTCCAGCCGCCGCAGATGCCGGGTGACCACTTCACGCACCGTACCGGACAGCCCGGCCAGCTTTTCATGCGTCAGTTCCACCACCGGCGGCGCCGCGCGGCGGTTGGCATAGGTCAGCAGGCAGTCGTTTATGCGGTCGGGAATCGTCCACGCGCCCAGCACTTCGCTGACGTGGGAGAGGTGTTCCAGCCGCTGGCTGTAAATCCGCAGCAGGGCTTTTACCAACTGGGGATCGCGCGCCGTCAACTGCTCGACGGCGGCCTCCGGCAGCACCAGCAGCGTCACCTGCGTGAGCGCCTGGGCGGTCGCCGGGTTCTTCTCGATCATGAACAGGGGGCAGCTGCCAAAGCACTTACCCCGATCCATCAGGCACAGCCCTTGAATCCGCCCGTTCAACGATTGTTTGATGATCTTCACCTGCCCCTCGATCACAAACCACAGCGAGCGGGTGGTTTCGCCTTCGACGAAGATGATCTGTCCGGGCGCATAGGTCTGCCGCACCATGACAGCCGCCAGGCGTTCGAGTTGTTCGGCGGGGAGGGCGCGAAACGCGGGGATGTCAGACAGTTCGTTCAGTTTAACAGGCCGGTCATTGATTACCATAAACCGTCATCCAGAACCGTTATCACGGCCACGCGGCATAACAACAGGTATCGTTGTCAGTAGAATAGCATAAAAGCGGGGAAACCAGAAGCAGGATACAAATGGGGAAGCGGGCAATCGTGTGTACGGGGAAAGAGTCCGGGAGCGCACACCGGCGCTCCCCGGAAAGCCTGCCCTGACTGCCGTTCGTTACCCGACGCCGCGCAGCGAGCCAATCGTGAGGCACGCCGGGCAGGTGCCGTCCGGTCGGATGATGGCAAACCCCGCCTGCGGGTCACGGTCGTACAGGTCAAAGTCCACATTGAAGATAATCAGCATGGCGATTTCAACATTCGGGAATTCGGCGGCCATCTGCACCGCGTCGCGCAGCCAGGCAGCCTGCTCCTGCACGCTGGTGCTCTGCCCCCACTCAAAGCCGGCGGGCAGCGGCCCGTACCCCTCCGGCGAGAGGTAGCCGATCTCGGTGAAACACAGCGGCAGCCCTGACCCCCGGAATGGCGCGGCGGCACGCTGGGTCATCAGCGGGAAGTAGCGCGTCGGGTAGTTGTCGCGCGGGTCGCCGCCCTGCTGCTGCGGCGGCAGGATGCCTTCGTTGTAATGCACGCCGATACAGTCGGCATAGTTGGCCGCGCCGGCGTTTGCCATGTTCCAGTAATAATCGCCGTCGTCGCAGCCAGCATTGGAGCAGCCGCCAAAGAAGCCGGTGGGCGCGGGCGCGCCGGTGATGACCATCACCTGTGGGTCGGCGGCTTTGATCGCCTCATACGCCTGCCGCAGCATCTCGACATACGACCGGGCCGAGATGCGGCCTGCCGGCCACTCGCGGTCAATGTTCATCTCGTTCCACACTTCGATGGCATCCACACCCATCGCCGCGACCTGTCCCAGAAATTCGGCATACAGCGGGTAATACGCCTCGCTCTCGCGGCGCAGTTCGTCCACTTCGCCGGTGATGCTCAACAGCACCTTAAACCCGGCGGCGTGTGACCAGTTGATGCGGTCGCGGGCTACATTCAGCAGATTGGTTTCGCCGATTATGAACGGCACCTGCCACTTTACCCAGGTCATGCCGGCTTCCTGCATAGCCGCGATGGTGTCCTCAGCGAAGTAAGCGACATGACCGCCAACCGGCACCGGCAGTTCGTTGACCGGATTCGGACGCGGCACCAGCGTCGGTTCGGTGGACGCGGCGGGAGTGGGCGGGGCGGACTGCGGCACAAAGACGCTCTCACCCGCCGGGCGCTCCAGCAGGTTCGCCACACGAATCGGCCCGACCACGTAGAAAATATCCTGACCGGAGCGCAGCCGCGCCTGCAAGCGCAGTTGGTACACGCCGTCCGGCACGGTCGTCGTCGGCCAACTGGCGATCACGCCGTTCACCACCGGCTGATTTTTGAGCGTGCTGGCGGGAATCCACTGCGGCGGCTCCTGCCCGTAGGCGGCCACCTGCAAGAAGTACGTCTGCAAATCGGGCGGGTTGACCGTCCCTACCACATCCACCGTACCCGCCACGTCATAGACCGGCGGCGGCCAGAGGATGACGACGGTATCATCCTGCGCGGCGGCGGGCAGCACGATGAGCAGTAACAGGCCGAATAACGGGAGCAGCCGGCGCATAACAGCCTCCTGAAACGTATTCCGAAGTCCCTAAACCATGCTTTCCGTAGGGGCGACCCTGCGTGGTCGCCCAGGGAGCGCATACCAACGCTCCCCTGCGTCATGATTTATGGATAGATCGTAAGTTAACAACAGTTTACCATTCTGCCAGTGTGCCACAAGGTACGTTAGTCCGCCGTTTGCCCGCCGCCGGCGGGTACTGCCCCAAATATAATAAAATAAAAATGAAAAACGTAAACGACATCTTCCAAAACCATGATTTATTCACAATTGTTAGGGCGTTTTTAGGATGTCTTTAGGGCGGTTTATGTGTCACGGGTCTACAACGATTATAAAGCATTCTTAAAAGGTCTATGAAAAATAATCCTTCTATATGTTTATCCGGGGGATTCAAACGCACCATGCACCACCTTATCCCGCGCTTACGGCGCACACGCCCTATCGTAGCCGTTATCACGGCTGTCGTCGTTCTTTCGCTGCTGCTCACGGTTCAGTCCGTGCTGGCAGCCACCACCTACTCCGGTACTCTACCATATTTAGATATGCTTGAGCTTACGTTCAGCGCCACGAGTGGTGATGCCGTAACCGTCGTGACCACCTGTACG
Organism: Aggregatilineales bacterium; assembly: GCA_029975765.1. Classification (GTDB taxonomy): domain Bacteria; phylum Chloroflexota; class Anaerolineae; order Aggregatilineales; family Phototrophicaceae; genus CFX2. The sequence goes on along the minus strand of JARKOK010000518.1, from coordinate 683 downwards.
TCGCCGGGTACACCCAAATTTTCTGGATTGGCGATTTACCCGGTATCCTGGAGTGCGATTCACGTCAATACACTGAATGACTCGGCGGCGGCCTGTAATGCCACTGTCAGCTTCACGGCGCCTGAAACGGGCACCTATTGGTTATATCTAGAGCTTGATGACTATGAAGGTAATCCGTATGATTACACGGTCATCATCAGTATAAACTCCCCGGACGGTGATGGTGATGGCGTGCCGGATGACGTGGACAACTGCCCACTGGTTGCCAATCCCGGCCAGGAAGATGCCGACGGCAACGGCGTCGGTGACGCCTGCGAACCACCGCCGCCTGACACCGATGGGGACGGCGTGCCCGATGCTAGCGATCTGTGCCCCGCCACCCCGGTCGGCACGCCGGTTGACGCCGATGGCTGCCCCTTACCGCCGCCTGACACCGATGGTGACGGTGTGCCGGATGCCAGCGATCTGTGCCCCGCCACCTCGGTCGGCACGCCGGTTGACGCCGATGGCTGCCCCTTACCGCCGCCTGACACCGATGGCGACGGCGTGCCCGATGCCAGCGATCTGTGCCCCGCCACCCCGGTCGGCACGCCGGTTGACGCCGATGGCTGCCCCTTGCCGCCGCCTGACACCGATGGCGACGGCGTGCCGGATGCCAGCGATCTGTGCCCCGCCACGCCGGT
>JARKOK010000517.1 GCA_029975765.1 Aggregatilineales bacterium | reverse complement strand
CTAACAGGTTTCCAGCATACGATTAATCGAAATGCAATCTGTTTTATTTATGCTGCATAGTCGTTCTTGGAGTCAACGAGGGAGAATCATGTTTAATTCGCTGAAACCAGGACAGGGACGGCTGATTACCGATCCGCCGCTGGCGCGGTTTCTCTTTAGCGATACGCGGTCGGCCTGGCTGTGGCTGCCGATACGGGTGCTGCTGGGCATCACCTGGCTGCAATCCGGCCTGGGTAAAATCAACAACCCGGCCTGGATGGAAACCGGCGAGGCGCTGCGCGGCTTCTGGCAGAATGCCGTCGCCATCCCCGAAAGCGGCCGGCCACCCATCACGTATGACTGGTATCGCGGCTTCATTCAGGGGCTGCTGGACGCCGAAGCCTACACCTGGTTCGCCAAGGTGGTGGCTTTGGGTGAAACGCTGATCGGTGTGGCGCTGATTATCGGCGCGTTTGTCGGGATCGCCGCATTCTTTGGCGCGTTCATGAACTGGAACTTCATCATGGCCGGTTCGGCCAGCACCAACGGCCTGCTGCTGGTGGTGGCGGTGCTGCTGATTCTGGCATGGAAGGTGGCCGGTTATATTGGCGCGGATTATTTCCTGCTGCGCTGGCTGGGTACACCCTGGAGTCCGCGCGTGCCGCCTGCGCCGGCGGTGGTGGAACCGGACGAAGCCGAGCCTGTCCGCCGCCAGCGATTCGAGGAACAACCGGGCGACATTTAGGGGCGTGAGAGCGCCAGGACACGGTAAACCGACAGGATTAATTTGACTGTCGTAGGGGCGGCCCGATGTGGCCGCCCGCCGGGGAGCGCACACAGGCGCTCCCTACAAAGACAATTCCTTCATCAGGCGTGGTCTTTTCGGTTGTCCATTCGTTCGTCATGACAGCAGTTTGAGCATATCCGTTACAATCGTGTCCACTGCCGACGTGTAGGAGTAGGTGCGAATCCAGCGGCCTTCAGCGTCCAGCAAGAAATGCGAGGCGGTGTGGTCAACCGTGTAGTTATCTTTCTTCATGCCGCCGGCGTTATTGATCTGGAACAGCCCGCCGTACTCGCTGATGATCGTTCGCACGGCTTCGCTGTCGGCGGTCAGGCCGTTAAAGGCCGGGTCGAACATCGTCAGATATTCCGCGATGCGCTGCGGCGTATCCCGCGCGCCGTCCACGCTGATCCAGACAAACGCCACCTGATCGCGTGTGTCGCCCAGCTTCTCTTTGATCTGTTTGAAACGCGCCAGCGTGATCGGGCAGACATCCGGGCAGTGGGTGTAACCAAATGCCATCAGCACGGTTTTACCCTTAAAGTCGCTCAGATGCACGGTGTCCCCGTTCTGATTGGTGAGCATAAAATCGGTCACCGGTTTCGGCGGGTCAATCACCGTGATCTCGCGCGGCGCGTCGGTGGGCGCGGCGGTGGGCGTCGTCGCAACCGGCGCGGGCGCGCAGGCCGCCGCCAGCAGAAGCAGCAGAATCATCCAGCGATTTAATCTCACCACCGCTAAACCCCTTCCCGGCGCACCATGTCGCCGGACTTGTGATACGTTTTGCCGCAGTCGGCACACACAGCATGGTCGCCGTCAAAGCGCAGCGTCGCGCCGCATTCACACACCCAGCCAATCACCCGCCCCGGCACGCCCGCCACCAGCGCGTAAGCCGGTACATCTCGCGTGACAACCGCCCCGGCGGCGACGAACGCCCAGTCGTGGATGGTCACGCCGCAGACGACGGTGGCGTTCGCGCCGATGCTCGCGCCGTGTTTGACGCGAGTGGTCAGGTAATCGGCGGCGGTATTGCGCGGGTAGGCTGAACGCGGCGTTTTCACATTGGTAAACACCATGCTCGGCCCGCAGAACACATAATCTTCCAGAATTACACCCTCGTACAGCGAAACATTGTTCTGAATCTTCACATGGTCGCCAATCGTAACCCGGTTGGCGACAAAGACATTCTGCCCTAACGAGCAGTTCTGACCGATGACCGCGCCGGGCATCACATGGCAGAAATGCCAGATTTTTGTCCCCGCGCCGATCTGCGCGCCGTCGTCTATCCAGGCTGATTCGTGAGCGAAATATTTCATAGTCTATAGTCTTTAGTAGGGGCGGCCCGCTGTGGCCGCCCGCCGGCGCTCCCCTACAGCACCCATCATGCTCATCGGGTTGAGATACTGATGGAGAAACGAATTCGGATTGATAGCATCAAATTTCAGACAGCGGGCTTCAGCCCGTTGCAGTGGGCTAAAGCCACACTGTCTATCCTATCAATTGGTTTTCACTTCTCCATAAGTACAAACAAATTAGAAATGTCCGGTGTAGGGGAGGGTCTCAGACCCTCTCCTACGGAAAAACAGCCGACGGAATTTATCTGTTTGTAGTTAAAATCAGCGCAAACGGGTTGAATACTGTAGGGGCAGACCTGTGTGTCTGCTCTGGGCGCACACGCAGGTGCGCCCCTACCTTCAACGGTTATGCTCTGAACATACATTAGGACTTATCCCCCCAACAGGGGATGTACCAGCCTGGGACTCGCCACCGTATCCGCGTGGCGAATGCCGTACACCAGTTCAATCGAAGGCCGCGCCGCTTCAATACCAAAGCCGTTGCCCGCCAGCACCTGCTCATACACGCGGGTATGCAGGTCGGTGAAACCTTCGGAAAACTCCATTTCCTGGCCGTCAATGGTCAGCGACCGGTAGGCGAACTTCCCGGCCTGACGCGCGGCTTCTGGCAGGTCGTTCACGTCTACCGAGAGATACCAGCGCACCCGCGCCCCGGCCAGTTCCAGCAGGCCGGCCATCTTATCCGGCTTCGACAGATGCACTTCGCTGCGCTCCGCCGGCCCGAACAGCCAGGTCAGCAGGTCGAAGAAGTGGATGCCGATGTTCATCGCCAGCCCGCCGGATTTTTCCTCATCACCCTTCCAGGAGGTATGATACCACTGGCCGCGCCGGGTCATATAGGTCAGCACCACATCTTTTTTCGCGCCCGGCGCTTCGGCTTCCAGTTGAGCTTTCAGCGCCAGCAGCGGCGGCAGCAGCCGCAGTTGCAGTACCGTGTACACCTTGCGCCCGGTTTTGGCTTCCAGTTCTTCCAGCGACCGCAGATTCCACTCATTAATCACCAGCGGCTTTTCACAGATCGCGTCCGCGCCGACGTGCAGCGCGAGGCGGATATGCGTGTCGTGCAGGTAGTTGGGCGAGCAGATGCTCACGTATTCCACGCGGGGGGCTTCGGTCTGGAAGCGCAGCTTTTCGAGATGGCGCTCAAAACGTTCAAACGACGTGAAGAAACGCGCCTCCGGGAAATAACTGTCCAGGATGCCAACCGAATCGTGCGGGTCGAGCGCGGCGATCAATGTATTGCCGGTGTCTTTGATCGCCTTAAAATGCCGGGGCGCAACAAACCCCGCCGCGCCAACGAGCGCAAAGTGTTTCATGATGCCTAGTCCTTCGTCATTAATCGTCAGCCAACGGTCGCCTGCGGCAATACGACCGAACGCATCCCGCAAGCGCCCACCTGGAGCCGGTCTACCGGCGCGACCGACAGGCCGCGCAGCGGTACAGACCGGCTCTTAATCCACCCTGAGTAAAGGTTCACCGTCCCGCCGCTCGCGGTATCCGTGAATCATCAGGCCGGGTCGTCCCAGACTGTGACCGCCCACCTGCCGGTTATGCGGGTCCCGGTAGCCGACACGCACCAGCCGCCGGGGATGTTTTGTCTGGTTGATATAAGAGCCGTGAATCGTGTAGATGCTGAAAAAGACGACATCCCCCCGTTTGGCCGGCACCGGAACGGTATCCTCCAGCCTGTAGCGGTCGGTCGGCAGATGCGGCGAACACGGCGTACCATCGGGCATCCGGGTGACATGCTCAAGCGGGCCTTCGAGGTGCGACCCCGCCAGGAAACGAATTTCACCATTTTCATGGAAGGTGTCATCCAGATGTACCAGCACATCCACGTAGTTACCATTCTCATGCTCGTAGAAGGGATTGTCCTGATGCATGGGAAAGGGGTGGCCGGTTTGCGGCGGTTTGATGTGCATGGTCGAATGGTGCAGTTCAATATTCGACCCCAGAAGATCACAGAGCGCCTCGGCCAGCCGGGGATTAATCAAGGCCCGCGCCCAGGCCGCCGAATACAGGTGCAGGTCGTGCATGGCCGTCAGTTTCGACCGTTTTTCAACTTCAGGATTCATATACGCCTGACGCCAGGGGCCTGTCCAGCCCTCATCGGTAAAAGCCCAGTCCTGCACCAGCCGATCCAGTTCATCGGCCAGTTCGTCAATTTCAGTTCTGGAAAACATCTGCGGAACATGCAAAAAACCATTCTCGTTATAGAACTTAACCTGATCCGGCGATAACATAAAACCCTCCCACTCATCCTCTTAAAACCCAACGATCTATCCAACCAACATCCCTCAACACCTGGCCCGGAACAAATGGCGTCGGGAAACACACCGCCTTATGGACGCCGCGCCTGATGGTGTTGTCCCATAAGGGGAGGGTCTGAGACCCTCCCCTACCAAATCAGGCGAATACTAATTCTACTACGCATTCGTTACGTATCCTTCGCGCAGCGGAAGCCCACATTCGGATCAACCGTCGCCGGGTCAAGCGGGAAACGGTAAGCCGAACGCACGTCCGCGATGACATACGAGCAGCAGGAACCCCCGCGCACCACGCGCAGATCGTCAGCGACGGTCGCGTCTTCACGGCCATCATCCGCCGTATAAGGATAATCGGCGTACCGGCTGCTCGTCCATTCCCAGACGTTGCCCGCCATATCCAGCGCGCCCACCCACGACGCGCCGCCGGGTTTACTGCCCACCGCTTCGGTCTGCCGCGCGGTTTCCTGCCAGCTTGATACGGCGTTCTCGTTGATAAATTCGTTACCCCAGGGATAGGTCAGCGCCGCCGGGCCGCGCGCGGCATATTCCCATTCAGCTTCGGTCGGCAGGCGCGCGCCGCGCCGCTCGCAGTAATCCCGCGCCTCGAACCACGTCACGCTCTCGCGCGGGCGGGACTCGCCAGCAAAGTAGCCGGACGAGCCATAGGCGCGGTTGGTTACTTCGGTCACATCCAGCCAGAAGGGGCGGCTGAAACACACCGAATGTGCCGGCTGTTCGTCGGCCTCGCCGCCCTTGCCCCCCATGACAAAACAGCCCGGCGGCACAAGCGCCATACGCACGCCGTCTATCTCGCGGAGGCGCGGCCCCCAGTTGATGACGATGCGCGAGGTGGTGTTAAACAGCCAGCCGGTCTGCCCATCCGGGAGCTGCACCTGATACCACAGGGTTTCGCCCGCGCCAACCTGGCTGACCACCGGGAAGCCGCTGCCCCGAAACACCTGGGTGATAACCTCGGCGTCGGCGTTGGGTTCGGCGCGCACGTTGGCGATTTCAAAAATGACCGTCACCGACAGCGCCGATGGGATGTTCCCCAGCGGCACCGGCGTAGCCGTTGGTGTGGTCGTGGGGTGCGGCGTATTGGTCGCCAGCGTTTGCGCGGCGGCGGGCGGGGCAGCAGTCAGCAGCACCGCCAGGATGGCCGCCAGCAGTACAGGTACGATTCGTTTCATCGCGGCCTTCCCCTTACTCGTATCCGCACATTTTCCACTCGCCATTTTCCTGTACGGCCCGATAGACCGTGTTTTCCAGCGCCAGCACCTGATTGTCTTCGCCCTGGTACGTCACGTTGATGCTGCCGGTACACGTTACCAGCGTCGCGCCGCCGTCCGTGCCGCTGCTCTGGCAGTCCACACCGTCGAGGGCGGCTTCCACCGCACCGAAGGAGTCAAACTCCGTCAGCGCGTCGGCTTCATAGGCAGCGCAAAACGTTTTCACAAACGCATCGCGGTCTTTGGCGACCATTGTTTTCAGGTAGGTTTCAATCGTGGTGGGCGCGTCGGCCGGCTGCGCGCAGCCGGCGGCGGTGATGAGCAGCAAAACAGCCAGTATGAAACGGGGCATCAATCGTCCATTTCCTCGCAGACTAACGCATCAAAACGGCGATTATATCACAGCCGGATGGAACGACTAATGGACAACCGAAAAAGACCGCAACACCCCCTCACTCCCTTCTCTTCATCCTCCGACACTTTTAATAGCTGCACTGTCCCCGCCCCTAAATCCCCGCCCCGCTGCGCAGGGCGGGGACTTCCAGACCTGCTATAGCCTGTCTTGCTCTGCAATGGGGAGAGGGCTGGGGGGAGGGGTCAAAAATCGTTTAACTTGATGCCTATGGGCGGGTTTCGAAACCTGCCCCCGCGAAATCAGGTGAATTCAAAAAGCAGGGGAGAGTCTGAGACCCTCCCCTACGAAAACCACCTGACGAAATTTAGCTGTTTGTACTTAACGGCGTTCCTCAGGTTGAACGATGGCAGCCGGCGCTTCGATGGTCTGTTCCGGGTCAACAAAAAAGGTCGGGGTCGCCAGCAGGCGGCGCACCGGGCACTTTTTGGCAATCTCCATCAGCGTTCGCCGCTGGTCGGCGGTCAGTTCGCTGCCATGCACCGTCACCTGTTCGCGGATTTCATGCACGAACTGGGCATCACCCTGATAGGCCGGATAGTCGTTCCCGGCGAACCGCTGGACATCCAGATGCACTTCCACTTTTTCCAGCGGCCAGTTTTTGCGGTTCGCGTACAGATGCAGCGTGATGACGATGCAGCTTCCCAGCGCGCCCATCACCTGTTCCATTGGCGTCGCGGCCGTATTCGTGCCGCCGCTGTCCAGCGGCTCGTCCGCGTGCCACACCTGATCGCGCGTGGTGATTGTCGTCCGCAGCCCTTCGTCCGTCCAGACCGTAACCGAAGCCATATTGCTTTTTATGCTCCTCAAAAGGCGATTGATCTTACACATTCAGACGGTTCTGGCAGGCAAACTCTTACGACAGGCCAACCCTACGACCGCCCGTACATATCCAGCGTGTGACCGTTAATCGAACGGCTGCTGACCAGAAACGCAATCGCGTCGGCAATTTCTGCCGGCTGCAACCACTTGCTGAAGTCGGCATTAGGGCTTCGCTCGCGGTTCTGGGGGGTGTCAATCGTGCCGGGCGAGATGGCATTCACCGTAATGCCCAGCCCGCCCAGTTCCGCTGCCATGCTTTCGATGATACGCTGCGCGGCGGCTTTGCTGGCCGAGTAGGCCGCCATCCGGGCTACGCCCCGGTAGGCCGGTTTTGCCACAATCGCCACGATGCTGCCGGCGATCTGCCGTTCCACCATATGATTCGCCACCCGCCCGCACATCACATACACCGACCGGGCGTTCAGATTCATCATTCTGTCCCACACGTCGAGTCCGGCTTCATGCACCGGCTGCCCGGATGCAAAACCGCCGACCGTGTGCGCCAGCACATCAATCCGACCGTAGTCCGCTTCGACGCGCCGCACCAGCGCGTCCACGCTGTCAGGGTCGGTCACGTCCGCCGCGCAGGGCAAACCGCCGACTTCCCGCGCCAGTTCCGCCAGCTTCACCTCGTCGCGTTCGACCAGCACCAGCCGCGCGCCATCTGCCGCAAACCGCTGCACCGCCGCGCTGCCCAGATTGCCGCTCGCGCCCGTGACCATCACAACTTTTCCCTTCAGGTCGGCTGCCATGTTGTCCATCCCTCCTGCCATATGACATTCATCACCGATGACAGGCATTTTATCACTACAAATGCGCCGCGCTGAATCGGTACACTGAGCTTATTGAGAATGAATTGCAATAACGAGGCGACATGACGTTTTTGGAACAGGCCAGCCAGGCGATCCGTGAAGCGGGCGGGCGTATGACCTCGCAGCGGCAGATGATCGTGGAACTGCTGGCTGAAGCGCATGAAGACCTGGACGCGGAAGAACTGTACCAGCAGGCGCATGTCCGGGATGCGAGCGTCAGCCTGGCGACGGTGTACCGCACGCTGAACACGCTGGAAGCCGCCGGACTGGTGAAGGAACACTACAATTCCCGCAGCCACGACCGCAAAGTGTACCAACTGGTTGAAGCCGACGCCGGCTATCACTTCACCTGCCGACAGTGCCGCCGCGTTATCCACTTTGAATCGGCGCTGGTTCAGGAAATCAAGCAGATGCTGGAAGCGCAGTTTGGCGTGCAGGTCTCGAACGCCTGCGTGTGTATGGATGGACTCTGCCCGGAGTGCCGGGCGCTGCAATCGGTCAAGGGGGCGTAGGAATACCTTCCTGCCTTCACATCAAGGAACAACTATGCTGCAACACACACAAACCATGCCGTTAAGCCTGGTACCACCGGGTTACACTGTTGAATTGGTGCAGATTCACGGTGGGCAGAAACTTCGCAAACGCCTGGCCGATCTCGGCCTGAATGTGGGCATGACTGTCCGGGTCATGCAGGGGGACAGCAGCGGGCCGATGATTCTGGCGGTCAAGGGGGACGCCCGACTGGCGCTGGGGCGCGGTATCACCCATCACGTCGTTGTCACCGCTCCCCACGCTGCCGGGTAAAACCACATATGACCGTTACCATCTGCCTGGCCGGCAACCCCAACGCGGGGAAAAGCACGATCTTCAACGCGCTCACCGGGGCGCGCCAGCACGTTGGCAACTGGCCGGGAAAAACCGTCGAAAAGAAAGAGGGGCGTATCCGGCTGGACGGCCAGGACATCGCCATCGTTGACCTGCCCGGCACCTACAGCCTGAGCGCCTTCTCCGCCGAAGAAATCATCACCCGCGATTTTATCCTGGACGCGCAGCCGGATGCAGTGGTGGCCGTCGTGGACGCGGCCAATCTGGAACGCAACCTGTACCTGGTGCTGCAACTGCTGGAAATGCACGTGCCGCTGGTCGTGGCGCTGAACATGAGCGACGTGGCCGAAAGCCGCGCCATTCGGATTGACCGCGCGCTGCTGGCCGAACGGTTGGGCGGCGTGCCGGTGATTCCGATGGTGGGCAGCCGCGCGCTGGGACTGGACGCGCTGAAAGCGGCCATGCTTCAGGCGGCGCGGCAGCGGGTGATCGTGCCGCCGCTGTGCCTTGACTTCGGCGCTGCCGTTGAGCGCGAACTCACCACGCTGCAAAGCCTGATCGAACGCGAGGCCGCGCCCTATCCGGCGCGCTGGCTGGCGATCAAGCTGCTGGAGGCCGATGACGACCTGCTGGCGAAAGTTTCGCCAGCGGTGGCGCAGGCCGCGCGCGAGGCCGCCGGGCGCATCAGCGCGGCCACCGGCGAGGATGCGGATACGCTGATCGCCGACGCACGTTACACCTGCATTGGCGAACTGGTGCGCGGCGCGGTCAGCCGGGCCAGCGCCGATACGATCACCACATCGGACAAACTCGACCGCGTGCTGGCGCACCGCACCTGGGGCGTGGTCATCTTCCTGCTGCTGATGTGGGTGGTGTTCCAGTTCACCGCCAATGTCAGCGCGCCGCTGCTGGATTGGATTGACGGTGTTTTCAGCGGCCCGGTCACGCGCTGGACGACAGCCGTTCTCGGCGCGCTCGGCCTGAGCGGAACGTGGCTGGAGTCGCTGCTGGTGGACGGCGTGATCGCCGGGGTGGGCGGCGTGCTGGTCTTCGTGCCGGTGCTGTTCTCGCTGTATTTTGCGATTGCCGTGCTGGAAGACTCCGGCTACATGGCACGCGCCGCTTTCGTGATGGATCGTTTTATGCAGAAACTCGGCCTGCATGGTAAAAGTTTTCTGCCCATGCTGGTCGGTTTCGGCTGCACCGTGCCGGCGGTATACGCCACGCGCACGCTGGAAAACCCGGAAGATCGCAAAATCACCGCCTTCCTGACGACCTTCATGAGCTGCGGCGCGCGGCTGCCGGTTTACGTGATCTTTGGCTCGGCCTTCTTCGGCGCGGCGGCTGGCAATCTGGTGTTCGCGCTGTACGCCATTGGCATCGGGATGGCCGTGCTGACCAGCCTCCTGCTCACGCGGCTGGTGTTTAAGGGCAAAACTGCCGCGCCGTTCGTGATTGAACTGCCGCCCTACCGGGTGCCGCAGCCGCGCAGCGTTGGCCTGTACATCTGGGGGCATACGGCGGAATTTCTGCGCCGCGCCGGGACGGTCATTCTGGCGGCCTCGGTGGTTATCTGGTTCCTGCTGGCGATTCCGGTCAACGGCGGGCAGTTCGCCCGCGTGAGCGCCGGCAACAGCCTGTTTGGGACGATCAGCCGGGTGATCGCGCCGGTATTCGCGCCCGCCGGCTTTGGCGACTGGGAAGCGGCCAGTTCGTTAATGGCGGGTTTTGTCTCGAAGGAAACCATCATCTCGGCCATGAGCCAGATTTACACCAACGCCTCGGATGATCTGCCGGAGCCGCAGCCCCTGGTGGACGACGCACGCGACATCGCTGTTGGTTTTGGGCAGGCGGTGGTGCTAACGGCGCAGGAAATCGTCAACATCGTGCCGCGCACGGTTAATATTATCCCCGGCATCCATATGCCCGAAGCGGACTTCCTACATCTGCCAGAGGATGACGGCAGCGACAGCACGCTGGAAACGGCGCTGCGGTCGGCCTTCACGCCGCTGACGGCGCTGGCGTTTAATGTGTTCGTGCTGCTGTACGTGCCGTGTCTGGCGGCGGTGGCCGCCATGCGGCAGGAATTCGGCACGCGCTGGATGGGGCTGCAAATGGCGTATACGCTGGGCGTGGCGTGGCTGGGCGCGGTGATCGTGTTCCAGGTGGGACGATTATTCGGATTATAAGTAGGGGAGGGTCTGAGACCCTCCCCTACTATTGACTATAGACTCGGGACTTTGTAATGACGGTACTTAAACAGGTCTTGCAAACCTTCGAAAATGCGGACAGACCGCTGTCCTTAACGCAGATGGCGCGCGAACTGAAGGTTGAACCGGCGCTGCTGGATGAGATGATCGCTTACTGGGTGCGGAAGGGGAAACTGCGGGAAGTGGCCGAGTCCGGCTGCGCGGCCTGCGCGCTGCACGACCACTGTTCGCCGATCATCAGGCTGCCGCGCCGCTACGAACTGGCGACCGGCAGCAGCGCCGACCAGCCGCGCTGCGCCGGCTGCGGCTAACACGGCCTAAAAGCGCAGGGGCGAACCGGCGGTTCGCCCCTACCCATATGCATTGAACCGGTACGGACACATCAGGGCGTGTCCGTACCGTTTTTCATCTTACGGCAGATCGAGATAGAAGGTATCCGCCGCGCTCCACGCGCCCCACGTGCCGTTGGCCCGCTGCGCCCGCACACGCCAGTAGTACAGGCCGTCAACGGTCAGCGGCGGTGTATTCACCGTCAGCGCGGTGGGTGGATCCACCGGAACGGTGAACGCCCCCGCGAAGGACGATGACCGGCTGATCTGCACCTCGTAGTCCACTGCCCAGGTAATACGATTCCACGACAGCGGCACAACGGTCGTCGTGAAGCGGTTGCGTACTGGCGCGGCAGACGCCGGTGAAGCCAGCACCGAGCAGGACACATTGAAAGCGAAGGGGCTTTCATCAGGGTCGTTGCTCCCAACCGTGACCACGCCCTTCACCGGACTGCCCCCGGCGGTCGCCAGACAGGTCAGGTTAAAGGTGGTGGAACCACCAGGCGCAACGGTGGCGGCGGTGTAAGCGGCGGAAAAGCCGGTTGGCGCGACGACGTTGGTAAAGAACAGGTTAGCCCCGCCTGTATTCCGAACGGTGAACGTCTGGGTAATCGCTGTCCCCAGGGATGTTTTGCCCATGTCATAGGTCGTGGTGGGGGCCAGCGAAATCCCGCCCGGCGCTTCGACGGCAATATCCGGCTGCGCGGCGCAGCTATAAATCTGCACGTCGTCAATGAACCAGCCCCAGATTGACCCGATATTGTCCGCTGCAACCACCCAGCGGAACTTGACACTGCTGCCGGCCAGCGAGCTTAAATTGTAACGCGACGAGACAAAACCACGACTGGGCTGGTTGAAGGCCTGCTGTCCGCCTTTTGGATTGCCAAAGGTCGTAGGAAGCGCACCGTCATAGTTCTTGCCGGCGCTGAAAAGCGGCCCAGCGTTCTGCCAGGCGGCGCCGTTCTGCGAGTATTCCAGGAGCGCCCCATCCCAGGATGGCTCCATCGCCACAGCATGATTAAAGTACAGGTATCCGCCCGCCGGCACGATGACTGCGTTGCGCATCTCGGCATAACCCAGGTAAGGATTAGGGAAGTATAAGCCGAAGGCTGCCGGGTGATTCACCCCGAACATCGAACCCGTACCGCTGGTGGCATAGGGCTGGCCGAAGGTCTGGCTGGTGGTCTGGAACGACCAGGTATACGGCCCGTCCACAAAGTTGCCCAGACCGTTCTCAAAATCGTCCTTAAACACGTAGACGGGGAACTGCCCGGCGGTTGGGCACAGCGGGGCGCTGGGCGCAAACGTCGCGTTCACCGGGTCAAGGTGCATCCCGACGGCGCGCATGGCCTCATCCACTTCCACGCAGTCGGCGGCAGTGATATTCAGGGGGTTAGTGCCGGCGCGCAGGTTATGGCACGCCTGCACCAGCGCCGCGCCGAGCATCTGGAAATCCGCGCCGGAGGTGAGCAGTTTGGTGTTCACCTCGTAGTAGATAGCCGAGGTCTTGTTATTGCCCAGCGCCGTGATGGTGTAACCGCCAAACGTGCCGCCCGCCGCCATCAGGTAGGCGGCTTTGTTGCTGATGCCGGAGTTAATATGCACGCCGCCGTTGTCGCCCGTGCCAGTCCAGTAAATGGCGCTCTGGGTGCTGTCCGGGTTGCTGAACAGCGGCGGGTTCGCCATATTACGCAGGGCGCCGGCATTCATATCCTCGCCCATCGCCCAGTTGGCCGCCGGCAGTTCGGCGCCGCCAAAGCTGTTAATCCCATTGGCCTGATCAACAAATTCGCCGAACACATCCGACATACTTTCGTTGATCGCGCCGGATTCGTAGTAGTAGAACAGGTTGGATGACCGTTCGGTGACGCCGTGAGTCAGTTCGTGCGCCACGACATCATCCACCGTGAAAATGTCGGCATCGCCGTAGGTCATCTGGAGGCCGTCCCAGAAGGCATTGTTATACGGCACAGCGGCGTTCTGGCGGTAATTGACGTGGGAGATGAGTTTCATCCCCTTGTTGTCAATGCTGTTGCGCTGGTGGTGCAGGTCAAAATAGTTGGCCGTGTCATAGGCGAAGTAGTGCGCCATGTTGGCGGCAGACACCACCGCCCCTTTATCGCAGGAACCGGGGCCGGTCAGCGTGGTTGACGGCGTGCTGCACACGGTTGTACCCGGTCGCTTTGGCGTAAAGTTGGAGTTGTAGGTGGTGCCGGGCGGGTTGGCGAAGTTCGGCGCCAGCGCCGGCAGATTGGCGGTGGACACCGCTGGGCGATCCTGCGGGGCAGCCGCGTGGGCGGCGGCGTGTTCGCCCCACAGCGTATCAATCTGGTTAAAGGCTAACGCGACCGTCGGCAGCTGCGCGTCCACCAGCACCAGATACCGGATCGGCAGATGGCCCTCAACCGGGGTTACTTCGGTGCGCCAGACCAGCCGCGCCGGGAAGTCGCTGGGTTCGAGCAGGCGCGGATCGTAAATCCAGAGTTCGGGCGGGCTGGCCGCCAGTTCCGCCGCCGAGGTTTCGCTGGCTCTGGCGACGTATTCCAGCGCCAACTGTGCCGCCGTTTCCGCCGCGACCGTCGGCGTGGTGGACAGCGCCAGTTTGGGCGAGGTTTCACCAACCAGCGCGCTCAACCGGCCTGCCGCGTCATAGTTCGCCAGCAGTTCGCCGGCGAGGATCGGCACGCCCTGATACATCTGCTGGTAGCGGAAGGTCATACTGCTGCCGGGCGTCTCAAACGACGATTTCAGCTGCAATTCCTGGGCGGGGTTGTCCAGCCCAAAATAGGCAGCGTACACGGTGAGGTCGGCCAGCGCGGTCGCGGCGGTGGGCTGCCCCGCCTGAAGCGCGGTCGCCCCCGGCAGCGCCGTGCCGCGCGCGGTGGTATCCAGACCGATAAAGGAATAATAACCGGTATGATCGTGCATGACGGTAGTAGCTGCGCCCAAATCCTGCAGCGGCGGCGCGGCCACGCTGATGGATGCACCGCCAATGAGCAGGCTGCCACTCAACAGGGTGCATAACAGAATATAACGGATAATTTTCGACATGAAATCCCCTCTCAACAGGCAGTTACGCGCGGCAACAGCCATTGTAACATGATCCCGGATGGCAGGCCGTGCGGTCTTATGTTTATCATAAAACCACACTCACCTTTCTACCCCCTTAAGAATTTGGGTTAGAGTTCAATACAGGTTGAGAAGCCGCGTTTAGCGCCGGTTCGCGGCCTTCACGCGCCGCCAGAATCCCGCACAGGCCGACGACCGCCAGCGCCGCCCAGAAAGCGAACGGCAGCCCCGGCGCGGTCGCGGCCAGGCTGTTGCCCAGCGGCGGCGCGAGGACATTGCCCAGCCCGGAGAAGATCATCACCAGGCCGCTGGCCGTACCGGCGTAAATCGCACCCACGCCCTCGGTTTCGATAATCATGGTCAGAAAGATCGCCATAAAACCATCTCGCACCATGCCGGCCACACTCACCGCCGCCCACACCGCGCCGCCCGTGACAACCGACAGCAGGCCGATGCCCGTGATCACCATCAGGGCGGCCAGCACCAGGATTTTTTTGCGCGCGCCCAGCCGGTCAGACGTGACGGCAATCGGGATAACAAAGATCATGCTGGTCAGGTGAAACAGGGACAGCGCGCCGTCGGCGCTGGCTTCCGGCCAGCCCTGCCCGCGCAGGTACAGCGGCAGATACCCCAGCGCGCCCTGAATACAGCCGCCGATGCCAAAAATCGCCAGCCCGAACAGCCACAGCTTGCGGATGTGCGCCACATGCACCAGCGTCTGCGCGAATGATTTACGCGGGGTGTCGGCGGTCACGCCGGGGGCCGCCGGCGCGGGGCGCGTGAAGTACCAGGGAACACAGAGCGCCATGCCCAGCACGCCGTATAACACCACGACGGGCCGCCAGCCGCCCAGCCAGGGCGACAGCACCGTTGCGCTGATGAGCGACCCCAGCATGAACCCCAGCGCCATGCCCATTGAAGCCACGCCGGTCGCCAGCCCAAGCTGGCGGCGCGGGAACCACAGGCCGCAGGTTTTAATCACATTCATCGGTACGGCGGACGCCAGAAAACCGAACAGGATCACCGTCATGGTCAGGGTGACAAAATCCGTCGCCAGCCCGCGCGCCGCGCCAGCCGCGCCGGCCAGCAGGCAGGTAATCGTCAGCACCCGCTTCGGGCCGAACTGGTCGCTCAAGGCGCCGCCCAGCAGCACCGTCACGATGCCGGGCAGCGAGCCGATGCCCCAGATCAGGCCGAGTTCGACCAGACTCAGGTTTAAATCCTGGCCGATCTCTTCAAACAGCACCGGCATACACATGGACGGAATGGCGATAAGCAGCATATTCGTGACCGCCCCCAGGATGAGGACGTACCAGCGATAGCCGGTATGGGATTGTTCGTTAAACGTCATAAGGACTGCCTGATTGAGGTTATGTGATCAAAAATTGGGTGACAGGTTATCGGGCTGCCGGGCACAGTTCGACCAGCAGGCCGTCGCTCCACTCGTATTTCTCGTCAAACAGCGCGCTCACGGCTGCCGCCAGCGCCGGTTCGGCGGCGCGGTCGAGCGCCCGCCCCGTACCCGCGTAAGTCTGGCCGCCAACCCAGAACGTGACCGCCGGGTTGTGCCGCAGATTTTGCACCCAGTGGGCGCGGTCGCGCGTTTCGGCGCACAGGTAATAACAGCCGCCGTAGGCCACATACCAGATTTCGATCTGGTGCGGCGCGCCGGTCTGCCGTCCGGTGGTGGTCAGATATAAAAATTCGGCCTTTTTCTCCGGAAAGCGTTCGACCATCGCATTATACCGGCGGCGTGCGGAACGCGAAATCCACAAACGATTTGGTGGTGTTCGTCAGGCGGCCATGATCGAGAATCACCACGTCGGCCACCTCCAGCAGCTTGCTGGTCACTTCCTGCACCGAGCGGGATTGCAGAGGCAGAAAGATCAGGCTGAAGGTGCCGTCCTTGTGGGCGTGCAGTTCGGCAGCCGTCAGCCCCGCCAGCTTAAGCACCGTAAGCGCCGTGTCCCGGCTGACCCGCACGTAAGGTTCTTCAGCTTCCGCCGCTTCCGCCCCGCCGCTTAACAGGGTGTGCAGTTCATCCACCACCGCGCGATAGGCTTCGGCCATGCCCCGGTAATATTCGGCGCGCGCCGCGCCGAGGGTGACCATATGGCGCGTCTGATCCTGCGCGTCCTGCGCGCGGGCTTCCCACTGCGCGGACAGGTGCTCCAGCGCCGCCCGCAGATCGTCCGGTTTTAGGTTGCTCATCATTGAAAGCCCTCAATCGCCTGCCTGCCGATCAGTTCCAGCGCCAGATCACCCGACGGCGGGTGCATCAGCCCGGCGCGGGTATCGCGGAAAAAACGTTCCAGCGGCAGCGCGTGCGTGATGCTCGTGCCGCCGGCAATCCGCAGCGCCTTGTCGGTCACGCTGGCGGCAGTCTCGGTGGCGGCATACTTGGCGGCGACGATGCGCGGGTAGTGGCGGCGGCGGTCATCCGGGCTGCCGCCCCAGCCGCTCGCCGCGTCCAGCAAAAACTGCTGCGCGATTTGCAGCGCCAGGTCAATATCGCCAATCTGCCGCTGGATGCCGGGCAGCGTGGCAATCGGTTTGCCCAGCGCGGTCGGCACACGCTCCAGCGCATAGCGAATGACCGCGTTCCGCGCCGCGATGCCCGCGCCCAGATAAACGGACGCGATCATCATCGGAAACCATGCTTCCGGCGGACGCTGCGGGTTAGCACCGCGTTCCAGCAGGTGGTCGTCGGGCACGACCACCTCGCGGAAATACACATCATGGCTGTCGCTGGCGCGCAGGCTGAGCGCATCGCGCCACGTTTCCACCCACTCGATTCCCGGCGCGTGGTTGGGCACCAGCAGCACCGCCGGGTCGTCGGCGATGTTCAGTCTGACCAGCAGGTGCGTCAGGTGCGCGCCGCCGGTGATCCATGTTTTATGCCCGTTGACGGTCCAACCGGCGGGGTGCGGCGCGGCGGTGGTGGCGAACTGCCCCCCGCGTGAGGGACTGCCCAGCTCCGGTTCGCTGGCGACGGCGTTGATGACTCCGCCGCTGACCGCCAGCCGGCAGACCCGCTCGAACTGCGCTTCCGGCCAGGGGCGGTTTTCCGCCGCGCTGCCAAATACGTGAAGCTGCATCGCGGCGACCAGCGCCGACGACGCGCTGCCCTGCGCCAGTTCAAGCTGCGCCGCCACGCAGTCCCGCAGGGACAGGCCGTGACCGCCGTACTCACGCGGGACGCTGAGCGTCAGATAACCGGACTCGCGCAGGGCGCGTACATCTTCCGGCGGCAGGCAGCCCTGCCGGTCGGCGGCGTCCGCGCGGGTGGCAAAGTCGGCGGCGAGGCGTTGGGCGAGGTCAAAAGCTGCAAGCATGGGGTCTTCCTGTAATCTCAGGCGGCTTTGTTCCGCAAATCCTTGATGATCACGCCGTCGCGCATGACCAGAATGATGTTGTCCGGGTTTTCCAGCACATGAATATCACTCAATGGATCGGCCTTGCTGACGACAATATCCGCGATTTTGTTGGGTTCAAGCGTACCCACCCAGTCCGACCAGCCCAGCACCTCGGCGGAAATCTTGGTCGCGGCGCTGATCACCTTAAGCGGCGACAGCCCCACGCCGGACAGCAGCCCCAGTTCACCCAGATTCGTGCCGTGCGGCATCACGCCGGCGTCCGTCCCCATCGCAATCTTCACACCGGCCTTGTACGCCCGCCGCACGCTTTCGCGGTGAATGTCTATCACCTCTTTGGCCTTACGCACGCCGTAATCCGGCATCGTGCCGGTCGCTTCCGCGATTTGCAGGACGGATGTGGGCGCCAGCAGCGTCGGCACCAGATACGTGCCGTGTTCGAGCATCAACTCAATCGCTTCGTCATCCAGATAAATGCCGTGTTCGATGGAGTGCACGCCGGCGCGCACCGCGTTTTTGACACCTTCCGCGCCCTGCGCGTGCGCCATCACCTTCGTTCCCCGGCGGAAAGCGGCTTCCTGGACGATGGCCGCCAGTTCTTCCGGCGAGAACTGCACGTATTCGGGGTGGTCGGTGGCGCTTAAGACGCCGCCGGTGGACGCGATTTTGACGACATCGGCCCCGGCACGCAGCACTTCGCGCGTTTTCTTCCGCACCGCGTCCGCGCCATCGCACAGGCCGTCCGGGTGGCCGGGATAGGCTGGAAACAGCGTCAGTTCCATCCCCGATGGCATCCAGGGATCGCCATGCCCGCCGGTAGTGCTTAACATCGTGATGCTGATTTGCAGGCGCGGGCCTTCGATCAGGCCGCTGTCAACCGCCTGTTTCACGCCCAGGTCGGCGCCGCCGGCGTCACGCACGCTGGTGATGCCGGCTTCCAGCGTGCGCCGCATGTTACCCAGCGCCGTATAAAAATTGAGCGAAAACGGCGTATTCATCATGCGCTGCGGGTTAAAGCTCTCTACCATGATATGCACGTGCGCGTCAATGAAGCCGGGCATGATGTACCCGCCCGCCGCGTCAATTTCCTGAATCGCGGTGTTCGGCAGCGTCAGCGAGTCCACCGGGCCGACGGTGCGAATGTAACGACCATCCAGCAGCAGGCCGGCGTTTTTCATCGGCTTACCGCCCGTGCCGTCAATGACTGTACCATTACAAAGGAGGGAATAAGGCATAATTCACTGTTCCTTAGGTGCCTGTCTGGCATCCGGCACATCTGAACCCGTGAGTATAATCCTCAACCGAAGCGGTGACAAACAGCCGCGCGGCGGTGGCACTATTCCAGCAGCACGTTGTAGAGCGCCTCTGCGGCGCGGTCATGGACGAGCCGGCTGGGGTGCGCGTCGAACACGTTCACCACACGCTGCGCCGGGTCAATGTCGCGCAGCACCTCGGCCATGTCCACCACCGGCACGCCCTGAGCCGTGAACAGATCAATCACCTGCTGATTATTCGACCGCGAGGCATCCAGGTCTTTCAGCAGCGGCCAGACGATCACGACGAGCCGCGCCTGCCTTTCGTCCGCATAGGTGACGAATCGGGTCAGCATCTGCGCCTGCTGTTCCCACAGGGCGGGGGTCTGATAAGCCTCGTCGTAGAAGGCGCTGTACAGAAAGGTATCACCGCGCGCGCCGAAATAACCGCGCCAGTACAGAAAATTCGGAATCTCCAGCGATTGAACCAGCATCGCCAGCGGCACGGAATCCGGCAGGGTGCTGATGGGCGGCGGGTGAAAG
>JARKOK010000509.1 GCA_029975765.1 Aggregatilineales bacterium | reverse complement strand
TGCCAGTACACCCGTGGGGCCGCCGTACCCTGCACATTTTCGCATAAATCCTGCCGGCCAGACAGACACCAGCGGCAGCGCCCGCATTTCACCTGCCAGTTAATCACGACATGATCGCCCGGCTGCACATGGGTCACGCCGCTCCCGGTGCGTTCGACCACGCCCGCGCCTTCGTGGCCGAGCAGCACCGGGGTCGCGCGGGCGTCGCGCATGTAGGAAATGTCGGTGTGGCAGATGCCGCTGGCAACCATGCGAACGGCGACTTCATCGGGGCCGGGGTCGAGCAGCGTCACCGTGTCCAGCGTGGGAAGCTGCCCCAGCGCCGGTAAAATAATCGCGGGATACTCCATTATCAACGTTCCTCATCATAACAATACCTGTCCTCATTATAGTCGTATTGTGCGCTGCCGTTTAAAAAGGTTCGGGCGGCCTGATGGCCGCCCGACGGCAGGGGCGCGTCTATACGTCCCCGCACCTATTGTGATCGTTTTACTCCCGCGCGATGCGCACGTGGCGCGTTGGCTCTTCGCCAAAGCTGTGCGATTCCAGATCAGCCTCGCGCGCCAGTTCGTGCTGCAAGCGGCGGATATGCGGCGCCTGCGGCGCGAGATCAACGTAGTTGACGCCGGCCCGCACGCGGGCAATCGCTACCCGTGCTTCTTCGAGCGCCTGTCCTGCCGGATCGCGGAAATCCGCATCCAGTTGGAAGGCGTCCATCAGGAACGATTCCATCTGCGAGATGGTATTGGCGCGCAGCACGTAGATCGGCATCCCGCGCCGTTCCGCGTCCACGATCAGCTTGGGACGGCGGCGGTAGTAGTTCTTCAGCGTCACAATCGCGTCCGCCTGCCCGAAATCGTCCACCAGATTCACCGGCACCCGCAGCCGCCGCGCTGACTGCTGTAGGCGATTGCGCGCCACGCCGTAGGCATACAGCCGCAGGACATCGCCGCTGCGCGTCACCTCGTCGCCGCGCCCCGGCGCTGCCATACGCGCCGCGCCGTTCGCGGTTCTGCCGCGCCGGTCGCCGCTGTCGCCATTGCTGCCGTTGCGGTTGGCGCGGTCGGCCAGCGCCTTCAGTTCCGGCTGCATGGTTTCCACTTCGATCTCACCCGCCGCATTGCGGCTGCGGATTTCCACCGGCAGCGGTCGCCCGCGCAGCATCGCGTCTACCGAGGCGGCCACGTCTTCATGAATCACCATGCGGTCGCGCGTCTGGATTTCGATCAGCACGTCAAACGTTGGCGGCGACCGGCGTTCCAGCACCGTTTTCTGCGTCCCCCGGCGGCGCGCTTCTTCGTCGGACAGCGTGACCGACTCGATGCCGCCAACCAGATCGGACAGCGTGGGGTTCAGCAGCAGGTTTTCCAGCGAATTACCGTGCGCCGTGCCGATCAACTGCACGCCGCGTTCGGCAATCGTGCGGGCGGCCATCGCTTCCAGTTCACGCCCGATCTCGTCAATCACGATGACTTCCGGGTTGTGGTTTTCCACCGCCTCGATCATCACTTCATGCTGGCGTTCCGGGCGCGACACCTGCATCCGGCGCGCGCGGCCTACCGCCGGGTGCGGCACGTCGCCATCGCCGCCGATCTCGTTGGAGGTATCCACGATCACGACGCGGCGGTTATCCGCCAGCACGCGGGCGGCTTCGCGCAGCATGGTGGTTTTACCCACGCCGGGCGGCCCCATCATCAGGATGCTCTGGTTGGACTCAATCAGGTCCTGAATGATGTCAATCGTGCCATAGACAGCGCGCCCCACGCGGCAGGTCAGCCCCACCACATCGCTGCGGCGGTTGCGGATCGCCGAAATACGGTGCAGCGTGCGCTCCAAACCGGCGCGGTTGTCAGCATCGAACGCGCCGATATTGGACACGATGGCATCAATATCTTCGCGGGAAACTTCAGTATCCATCAGCGCCACTTCGCCCTCGAAGAAGCGCGCGGTGGGAATGCGGCCCAGGTCAAGCACGATCTCCAGCAGATCGTCGTTATTGCCAATCTGATCGAGCGCCTGGCTAAAACGAGCCGGGAGGACTCGTTTGAGTTCGAGAATATTATCGGTTATGCGACGTTCTACCATATGGACGATAACTGACTCCTTCTATGTCCAATCCGATTGAGGAGTTGGTGATTCCGCTGGTCGGCGGTTTCACCGGGCTGGGTACGGCTTCCAGCGTGCGATGCAGCGGCACAAACGTCGTTGTGCGTACACCGGCGGCGATATGTTTAACCATGACGGCCTGCCGCGCGTGGCACTCGAAACCGAGTTCCAGCAGCGCGTCGTCCAGCCAGTCCTGGTAGCGCCGTACACGAACATAAACCGGGAGCTTATCGGCCCGGTTAATGCGCTGAATCACCCCCGCGATAATGGCCGGGGCTTCACTGAATACGTCCGGGTGCAGGTGCGGCATCAGATAGACGCCGGATTTACCCTCCGCGACGGCGATATACCCTTCAATCCGGTCATGCGGGCGGTACACCAGTCCGTGACCGTCGCCGGGCAGGTCGGGAATCTGCTGCACCAGGCGCGGCACGATGCTGCTGTACAACACCTGAATGTCCGTCAGATCACCATCGGTCGCCTCGCATAATTCCACCTCAGTATCCGGCAGCGGCGCGGCGCCGGGAAGATACTGCCAGATTTCCTGCCGCGCGTAGATCGAGTAACTGGCGGTGCGCATCGTCTTAAACAGCGGCAGGTGTTCGTCCACTTCCGCCGCCAGCAGGTGCGCGCCGCGTTTGCCAGCCTCCACCGCCATCGCGTCCAGGATATGCAGCCACGCCGTATCGTCGTCGCCTTCGTCTTCCGGCGCGGGCGCGACATAAGCGATGTGCGCGCAGTGGCCGTCCGGTTTCAGCCGGAACTGGCCGACGACCTGCTGTTTATGGGCGCGGGTGATCAGAGTATGCACCCCCCGGTACGGCAGCAGCAGCGTAAAGATCGAACTACCCTGGCCGGTCGAGCCGCCGTTCTGCGTGAAACACAACTCGCAGTCCAGCACCACGCCGCTGTCGCTCAGGCGTTTTACCAGGGGTAAATCCACCAGTTTCACCGCGCGGGTTTCTGCTGTATCTCGCATGTCAGCCGCAAGCCTGTGGGCACCTAAGCCACCGCACACTTCCAGCCATTTCTGGGAAATGACTCCTCCTGCGGACAAGGGGAGAGGGGGCACGATCACGACAAATGGTACGAATGGTCATCAATGTTATTGTAGCATCCTCGACAGAATTGGCAATCCTGCCTACTTGGGCATCCGGTCTCCGGTCATGACCAGTTTACTCCTGTTTTGTTAGAATCAGATGAGTAGTTTATCAGCCTATTCGTGGTTTATAAAGGGTCATTATAGTTCACAGGGGTCAGAATTGCAGGAAATTGAGGCGGCCAGCGCGGCGGTTTGAAGCTGGTGAAAATACGATTGCGCCGGGTTCGACCGGCGCGGCTGAATCATGCCGGGCGAACCACCGTTCGCCCTCACTTCGACACGAACAAAAACACAGGGACACGGCCTGCCGTGTCCCTGATCGTTCACTTATTTCTGCCGGTCGCGTTTCAGCAGCCGGGCATCGCTCACCAGCCCGCCGCCGCGCGCGGTGGCCGCCACCACCAGCGCCGCGCTGACCAGAATGATGTCCTTGAAGATATACTGCCCGACCAGATTCCAGCCGTAAGGGAAGGTGTTAAACACCTTGTCCGTCGCCAGCACCAGCGGGGACATCGCGCCGCCCATCTGCGCCAGCATCAGGAAGATCGTCAGCCGCGTGAATTTGCCGCTGATGAACAGCAGGCCGATGAGGACTTCCCAGCCCGCCAGGAACGGCATAAACAGATCGCCGGGCAGGAAAGGCAGCGCCTCGCGGATAAAGCCTTCGATGGGGCTGAGGCCGGGTACGAACTTCAGCGCGCCGAACCAGACATACACGAGACCAATGGACACCCGCAGCAGCGTAATCGAATGCCGCGCCAGCAGCCGGACGATCAGGGCATCGGCCTGTTCGAGTTTCCCGCGCAGAGTTGCGGGGGACTGTACCTGCTGGAATTCGCCGCTCACGCGCTGCATTTCGGCTGTACTCATGATGCTCATGGTGATTTGCTCCTGTTGATTAATGTGCTTACAGGTGTCATTAAACGCCGAAACGCGCCGCCGATCATCAGGCCGGGGGTGGATTCTGGCCGGCGGCTTTCAGCCGAATGTGCCGGAAATCCTTCGGCTGACCGGAGACTCCGCCTTTGGGTGGAGCAAAACCCAACCTTTTGCCAGTGGAAGTTATATTCAGAGTGTGATGCGCATTCACGGAGGAAACAACGTGCAGGAACGCGAAGCAATCCGCCGGATGCGACGCGGCGACATCGGCGGACTGGCGGCGCTGGTACAGCAGTATCAGGTGCCGGCCACGCGCGCGGCCTATCTGGTGACCCAGGATCGGCGGCTCGCGGAAGACGTGGTGCAGGCGGCCTTCATTCAGGCTTTCCGGCACATTCATCAGTTCGATCCAGCGCGACCCTTTGCGCCCTGGTTTTTTCGCAGCGTGCTCAATGCCGCTGTCCAGGCCGCCCGGCGCGACCAGCGTCAGGTGTCGCTGGATGGTGACACCGGCGACCTGCTGCCCGACCCCGCCCCGCGACCGGAGGAAGCGGTGCTCGCGGCGGAAACGCAGCAAGCGGTGCGGCTGGCACTGGAGCAGCTTTCACCGGAACAGCGCGCGGCGGTGGTCATGCGCTACTACCTGGACCTGAGCGAGGCCGAAATGGCCGCCGCGCTGGCGGTGCCAGCCGGCACGATCAAATGGCGGCTGCACGCCGCGCGCCGGCAGCTTAAACTGCTGCTGCGCGGCAGGCCGGGGTGGGAGGGGTAATGATGGACGAACAACAGCTCAGACAGACGTTACACACTCTCGCGCAACAGGAGGTATCCGACGATATGAACTTATGGCCGAAGATTCACGATGAACTTATCACGCCGCGTCATGTGCGCCCGGCGCTGCGCCTGGGACGGCTGGCGGCGGTGCTGGCGCTGCTGCTGATGGTGGCAGCGGCAGCTTACGCGGTTGACCGGCTGCTGCAAACCGGCGATCCGGGGCTGGATGCCCTCCAGCAGGCCAATCTCATAACCGAACTGGGACTGACACAAACGCAGGGCGATGTGACCGTCACCCTTGAGTACGCCTACGCTGACGCGAACCGTATTTCGATTGTCTACAGCGGCGTGGCGCAGGTGCCGCTCACCGATCAGATTGGCATGAGCGGCGCGCGGCTGTTCGACGATCAGGGCCGCGCTTTTCGCCCCATGTTTGGCGGTGGTGGTGGCGGCGGCGGTGGTGGCGCGGTTGAGGCCACGCCAGAAACCAGCCAGGTCAGCTTTAGCGGCACTGTGTCATATTACTCCAGGGTGATTTAGGGCGCGCCGGAACTGCTGGCGCTGCGGCTGGAACTGGACACGCTGCATTACGCCGGCCAGCCCGCCCCGGCGGGTGCTGCCCCCCAACCCGGCACGATGACCGGTATGATGACCGGGCCGGACGGCCAGCCGGTGCTGCTGGTCTATACCCCGGCGGGCGAGCCGCTCACGTTTACCTTCACCTTCGATGTGCCGTTTAATCCGGGGCGTGTCCTGAACACACCGCAGACAGCCGCCGCCGGCGGGCTGGCGCTGACCCTGAAGAAACTGGTCGTCGCCCCTTCGATGACGCAGGCGGTCATCTGCGCCGGACCGGCAGACCTGAAAGCCTGGCTGCTGGAAGCGACCATCAGCGTCAATGGCGCCGAAGTGCTGCCGCCGTCGGCCATCAACCGCGTGGGCGATGAAGCCGACCCGGCCTGCGGCCTGTACATGCTGTCTCAGGGGCCGCTGCCGGACAGCAGCCCGGACGCCGCCTGGGTGCTGACGATCCCCCGGCTGCGCCAGCCGGGCAGCGAAGATCAGGCACTGGTCAACGCCGAACTGGAACGGCAGGGTATTCAGCTGGTGCCGCAGCCGGATGGCAGCTTCGGCCTGATGCCGCCGGAAGGGATGCCCTACGATGAATTCGCGCGGCTGGTAGATCGGGTTACGGCGCAGTATCAGGACAGCATCGAAGGCCCCTGGACGTTCACCTTCACGCTGCCGTAACCGCATTTCTGCCCATCGTTTTCTATGGGCGCGGGTGGTAAGATCACGGAAATATTCCGGTAGGGGCGCACGGCGGTGCGCCCCTACGCCATAGATCATCATGACTATTGAATCTTCCACCACCATCACCGGCGCGGAAGCCCGCCGCGCCGCCCGCAACGCCGGGGCGATTGCCGCCGCCAGCATCCTCAGTAAAGGGCTGCAATTCGGCTGGCAGTTGGTGCTGGCATCGGCGCTGGGACCGGCGCTGTACGGCGTGTACGGCGCGGTCGCGGCCTTCATCATGGTCGGCTCGGCTGTCCCGAACTTTGGCATGGGGCCGATAGTCGTGCGCGATGTGGCGCGGTATCCCGGTAAAGCCGGCCAATACCTGACGGCGACACTGTTCATGCAAACGCTGCTGGCGCTGCTGGCCTACATCGGGCTGAACGCGGCGGCGGCGCTGGCCGGTTACAGCGATACGGTGCGGGCGTTTGTGGCGATTGCCTCGATCAGTCTGATCGTGGACATCCTCGGCAGCATGTGCAACGATATTCTGCTGGCGCAGGAGCGTATGTTCGCTTCGTCGGTTGTGTCGGTGGCTTATGTGGTGCTGCTGGTGACGCTGGCCGGGCTGGGACTGGCCGCCGGATACGGGCTGTTCGGCGTGTACGTCGGCACGATCATCGCGGGACTGGGGCGCTCGGCGGCGCTGTGGGCGCTGCTGTGGCGCGGCGGCACGCGCCCGGTGTGGCCGTTCGACCGCGCGATTGCCTGGCCGCTGCTGCTCAACGGCGCGCCGCTGGCGCTGGCGGCGTTCCTGTCGCTGGCTTACCAGCAGGCCGATAAACTGCTGACTAACCGCCTGATCGGTGACACCGAAACCGGCTACCTGTCGGTGGCTTTCCTCTTAATCTTCGGCGTGGTTGAACTGCTCAGTACGACGATTCTGCTGGCGACCTTCCCGCTGATGTCACGCGCCTATGGCGACGGGCGAAATCCGCTGTTTGGTTTCATTGTGGAAAAAATCGCCTTCTTTACGCTGCTCGTCAGCCTGCCGCTGGCGCTGGTGCTGTCCATTTACGCGGCGGAAATCACCGTGCCGCTGTTCGGCGCGGACTTCCACCCCACCGCCGACGTGCTGCGCCTGCTGATCTGGTACGCGCTGCTGGCGATGGTGGCGAACGTGTTCAGCCAGGGGCTGACGGTGCAGAACCGCCAGCGCCGCACGCTGCTCATTCGCGCCGCCGGGCTGGCGCTGAATGTGGCGCTGCTGGTCGCGCTGCTGCCGGTGCTGGGTGTTACCGGCGCGGCGGTCGCGTCGGTGCTGGCGGAAGGGTTGGTGCTGGCGCTGCTGCTGGTGATCTTCCGCGCCGAGGGCTGGCAGTGGGAGCGGCTGCTGCCCCGCCTGCTGCGGCTGGCGGCGCTGGGCGTGGTGGCCGGTGGGACGATGCTGGCGCTGCGCGGCCTGCCGCCGGTGGTGGGCATGGCTGCCGGCGTCGTGCTGTACGCCGGCGGGACGCTGGGACTGAACATCCTCGCGGCGGACGACTGGGATCTGCTCTACCGGCTGGTGGCGGCCATGCCGGGCGGGACGGTTATCCTCAAATACTGGCGGCGGGACGTGAAACTGAACTGGTGATGGCCGGGACACGCCCACCGGCGCGCCCCTCCTCATCCCTGCCTGATGGACAATCGAAAAAGCCTACGTCTGATGCCTGTTGTCTGTGTAGGGGCGGGTTTCGAAACCCGCCCCCTGCGAAATCAGGCGAATTCTAATGGGTTATCTATTAGAACTTCTCCGGGTACAGTTCCCGCGCGAGTTGTTCTTCCTGCTCGACCAGTGACCGCAGCGCCGCCAGCCCTTCGTTCCAGAAGTTGAGATCGGTCAGATCAACGCCAACCTTCGCCAGAATTTGTTCCGGCCAGTCGGAATCACCCGCCGCCAGCACTTCGATGAACTGCGGCACGAAGGCCGCGCCGCGCTCGCGGTACAGGTTGAACAGCGCCATCACCAGCAGTTCGCCAAAGGCATACGCATACACGTAGCCCGGAGTGTGCAGGAAGTGCGGGATGTAGCTCCACCAGATGCTGTACTGGTCGCTCAGCTTCACACTGTCACCAAACATGGCCCGCTGCGTCTGAATCCAGATGTCGCTGATGCGGTCGGTGGTAAGTTCGCCTTCGGTGCGGCGCGCGGTGTGGAAGCCGTCCTCGAAGCGGTTCATGGACACCTGCCGGAAAATCGTGGCGAAACTGTCCTCCACCTTCTTCGCCAGCATGGCAAGGCGCGTTTCGGCGTCCGGTTCTTTCGCCATCAAATCCTCGAACACCAGCATTTCGCCAAAGGTCGAGGCCATCTCGGCGGTCGTCAGCGGCGTGTGCATCCCGAAGATACCCTGCGCTTCCGTCGCCAGATAGAAGTGAATCCCGTGCCCCAGTTCGTGCGCCAGCGTCATCACATCGTTGGATTTGCCTTCGTAATTGACAAACACATAGGGATGCGCTGATGGTACGGTGCCGCTGCAAAACGCCCCACCGCGTTTGTTCGGCAGCACCGGCGCGTGAATCCAGTTCTCGTTAAAGAAGCGCCCGGCGATGTCCGCAAAACGCGGGCTGAAGGCGTTAAAGGCTTTCAGCACGATGTCGCGCGCGTCATCCCAGTGATAAAACGTGTCGCCTTCCTTCAGCGGCAGCGGCGCGTAGCGGTCGTATTCCGTCAGTTCGTCCACGCCCAGCAGCGCCCGCTTCAGGCGGTAATGCCGCGCCACAAGTTCGTAGTTCGACGTAACGGCCTGAACCAGCGCGTTCACTACCTCATCCGGCGCTTTGTTCGACAGGTTGCGCGACGAAATCCACGACGGATACCCGCGCCGTTTATCGTCCGACGCTTTATCCGCCGCCAGCACATTAAAGATGTAGGTCAGTTCCATCGCCCGGTCACGCAGCGCGGCGGTGATGGCGGCGTTCGCCTTCCGGCGGGTCTCGCGGTCGGCGTCGTGCAGTTTGGTCAGCACCTGCGTCAGCGTCAGTGGTTCGCCGTCGTAGTCAGCGCGGATGGCGCTGGTCAACTGCGTGAAGAAGCGCACCCAGGCGGAGCGCCCCGTCACTGATTTTTCGACCAGCAGTTGTTCCTCAATCTCGCTCAGTTGGAACGGTTTGTAGCGCCGTTCGGCTTCCAGGTAATGCCGGTACTGCGCCAGCGTCGGGTCGGCCAGCAGTTTCGCGGCGGCCTCGTCCTCGGCATTGTTCCATTCCAGATCAAAGAACAGCAGCTTTTGATTGATTTGCGCGCCGTATTCGGTCACTTTCTGGATGAGCGCGCCGTACTGGGGATTGGCGGTATCGGTGCTGTACAGCAGCGATGCAAACGAGCCGATGCGCCCGCTGCGGTCGTAAATCACTTCCATCGTTTTCAGCGCGTCTACCATGTCCTCGGCGTCCAACTGCGCCACGCGCCCGCGATACCGGGCAGCGAAGTCGTCTACCTGCTGGTTGAGCGCCTCCATATCCCGCTGGAGGGCCGGGTCGTCCACGCCTGCGTAAAATACGGATAAATCCCAGATAATAGCTTCCGCCCCGGTAGTTTTCGGAACTGCGGCTGCGACCATGCTCGCCAGTCACCTTTCTCTATTTTTGCGACAGAACGGGTACATCGTAACAAAGCGCGCGGCGGGATTCAACGCTGTTTATCTGGCGCTTATGTCCCACCGTTATAATGTTACTG
>JARKOK010000505.1 GCA_029975765.1 Aggregatilineales bacterium | reverse complement strand
ATCAATGAACGGAATGAAACCGCCCCGCTGATGCGACCGGTGGCGCTGGCGGGTTCCGATCAACCCTTGTCGGAGATTGCCGAAGTGCGGGTGAATGATGAGCATAACCTGCTTGCCACCGTCGCCCGGACGCTGGAACCGGTGATTATAGATGACCTGCACGATGAGGATCGGTATCTGCCGATTATGGCCTCGGCGCGGTCGGCGGCGGTGGTGCCGATGTCCGCCGGCAGCCAGGTGATCGGTCTGATCGCCATTGAAGGGGCGGTTCCCGGCGTCTTTAGTGCGGAAACGCTGACTCTGCTGCGCACGCTGAACACAACCCTGTCCGCCATCGTGCAGAACGCCACGCTGCTGGATCAGGTGCGGCAGCAGAACGACCAGCTCCGCGAACTCGACAAGCTCAAGAGCGACTTCCTGGCGAACATGAGCCACGAACTGCGCACGCCGCTGAACTCGATCATCGGCTTCAGCCGGGTGATTCTGAAGGGGATTGACGGCCCGCTGACCGAGATGCAGGAGCAGGACCTGTCCACCATCTACAACAGCGGCCAGCACCTGCTCGGCCTGATTAACGACATTCTTGATCAGGCCAAAATCAACTCCGGCAAGATGGACTTGCAGAAGGATTACTTCGACATCAAGCCGGTGGTGGAAGGCGTGCGCTCCATCGGTATCGGTCTGGTGAAGGACAAGCCGATTGACATGCGGCTGGATATTGCTTCCGGCCTGCCCAAAGCCTTTGGTGATGAGTTCCGCACGCGCCAGGTGCTGCTGAATCTGGTGTCAAACGCGGCCAAGTTCACGCAGCAGGGCAGCATCACGATTCAGGCGTATCTGGATAAAGACCCGGAAACAGGCCGCGATATGGTGCGGGTGGATGTGACCGACACGGGCATCGGCATCGCCGAAAAAGACCTGCCGCTGCTGTTCGAAGCCTTCCGCCAGGTGGACTCGTCGCTGACGCGCACGGTGGGCGGCACCGGCCTGGGGCTGCCGATCTCCAAATCGCTGGTCGAAATGCAGGGCGGTCGGATGGTGGTGACATCGGCGGTGAACGTCGGCTCCACCTTCAGCGTTCTGCTCCCGCTGGAAGCGACCGAACCGACGGCTGACCACGACCCGACCGTGAAGAAGCGGAAAACCGGCCCGCTGCCCAGCCTCGGCCAGAATGGCGGTTCTGGTCATACCGGCCCGCTGCCGCCCACACCGCAGGTCGAAACGATGGAAACCGCCATCATCCCGCGTGACAAACGCGGCACGGGTAATATGCCGGCCTTTATGCAGGTCAAGCGGCAGATTCTGTTGATCGAAGACAATCCTGATCTGGTTGACCAGTACCGGCGCGCGCTCCAGCGCGAAGGGTTTGACATCTTCGCAGCCTCCATCCCGCTCGAAGCCGAGGCAATGGCAAGCGGCCTGCGCCCCACGCTCATCATTATGGATGTGAATTTTGCCGGCGGCGCGGGCTGGGACATCCTGGCGCGCCTCCAGGAACGCGACGACACCCGTGATATTCCCGTGATCGTCTGCACGCTCGACGACGATGAATCCCGCGCTCGCCAGCAGGGAGCGTTTGCCTTTATCCGGCGGCCTTTCACCCCCGATCAACTGCTGAAGGCGGTGAAGGACGCCGAACAGGACAGCCAGACCGAGCGGATTCTCATCATTGATGACCAGCCCGACAGCGCCCGCCTCATCCAGCAGGCGCTTGACCAGAGCGGGCGATACCGCATCTTTACGGCGCGGGGTGGGGTGGAAGGCGTTTCGATGGTGGCGCGCTGCCGTCCTGATCTGGTTATCCTGGATTTGCGGATGCCGGAAATGGACGGTTTCGCCGTGTTGGATGAACTGCAAGCCAACCCCGAAACGGCGGCCATTCCGATCATGGTCGTTACAGCGGGTATGCTGGATGCCGCCGAACACGACCGGTTGGATGACATCACGGTACTTTACAAAACCGATCTCGACCGCGAAAATTACGCTCAGTTCGTCCACGACCTGAAGGCCCATTTGTCGCGGCAATATGGGGAGTAGTTTCTGTTGAACCTGAATAATCTGGAACGCCAGCGCGTGGGACTGGAGTGTACCAACTGCCATACGCGCATTCCGCTTGACCGTTCCCTGACCGGCTGTCCGGCCTGCGGCGAAAGCCTGCTGGAAGCCGTATACGATTTCGGCCAGATGGATATACCGGTCTGGCTGTCACAGGTGAAAAACCGCCGCCCGAACCTGTGGCGCTACCGCGAGGTGCTGCCGATTGCCAGCGCCCATAACATCGTCAGCATGGGCGAAGGCGGCACGCCGCTGATCAAGTCCCACGCGCTGGCGGCCAGCCTGGGTCTAAAACATCTGTACATCAAGGATGAGCGCCAGGGGCCGACCGGCAGTTTCAAAGACCGGCAGGCGACGGTCGCCATTTCCGCACTGAAGGAAATGGGCGTGGATGAACTGGTGGTTGCCAGCACCGGCAATGTGGCAATTGCTTACGCCGCCTACTGCGCCCGCGCCGGCATCAAACTGTGGGCGTTCTTCCCCAGCCTGACACCGGGCGACAAGATGCGCGAAGCCGCGCTGTACGGCGCGGAGGTGATTAAAATCACCGGCACGTATGACCAGACGAAGGAACTGGCGGCGCGGTTTGCCCAGACCAAAGGCATCTTCCTCGACCGGGGCATCAAAAGCGTGGCGGCTATCGAAGCGATGAAAACGATGGCCTACGAGATCGCGGACGATCTGGGCGCGGAACTGCTGGGCGGCGAGCGATGGCTGGCGCCGGACTGGTTCCTGCAGGGCGTCAGCGGCGGCATGGGGCCGATTGGCGTGGGCAAGGGCTTCCGCGAGATGCTTAACTTCGGGCTGGTGGATCAGATGCCGCGTATGGGGCTGGTCCAGTCCGCCGGCTGTGCGCCGATGGTCGAAGCCTTCCGGCGCGGCCAGCGCATTGCCACGCCGATTGATAATCCGCAGACGATTATCGCCACGCTGGCGACCGGCAATCCGGGACGCGCCTATGAAGTTCTGTACGATTATGTGCGGCGGCATGGCGGTTACTTCACCGCCGCGACGGATGAGGACGCTTTCACCGCGACTCTCATCCTGGCGCGTACCGATGGCATTTCGGTCGAACCGGCGACGGCGGTCACGTTCGCCGGGCTGATCAATATGGTGCGCGAACGGGTCATTAAGCCGGATGACATCGTCGTGGTGAATTGTTCCGGCCATACGATGAGCGTTGAAAAACACGTACTGGGCGACCAGTGGCAGCATTCGGTAGACCTGTCCGGCCAGGACAAAACGCCCGCGCTGCCGGAAGAAGGTCTGCTCTCCGCGCTGGAGCAGGTGGAAGCGCAGGTGCGGCGCATCGTCATTATCGAGGACAACGTGGACGCGGCGCGGCTGATCCAGCGCATTTTACAGGCGCGCGGCAGCTACGATATTCATCTGGCGCATGATGGCGTGGCCGGCATTCAGCTCATCCGCGATCTGATGCCCGATCTGGTAGTGACGGACCTGATGATGCCGGACGTGGACGGGTTCGCCGTGATTGACACCATGAAATCCGACAAGCTGATGGCGCGGATTCCGATTGTGGTGGTGACGGCCAAAGACCTGACGCCCAAAGAAAAGGCGCGCCTGAGCGGGCAGATTGAAATGCTGCTGCAAAAAGGCTCGTTCATTGATGAGGAATTTATCGAAAGCCTCGTGAGTAAACTGCCGTAACCAACAAATGGCAGCCGTATTCCGGGGATAGGGGCTGATCGTCGTTACGCCGGGGCGTGGTGCGCTGCGCCCTGGCACCTCACCGCTTCCAACCGCCTCCTCTTATACAGACCTTTTTCGCCGGTTGGTGGGGCTGTGCTACAATAACCCCTTCCAGACCGTTATATCATGGTGGGTACACGGATGACGACTGTCCGCCAACGAACCATCCTGTACATCGAAGATGATCCCGCCAGCCGCACGCTGGTCGCCCGCACGCTGGCACACGCCGGGTATCGTGTCCTGGTGGCCGAGCGCGGGCTGGAAGGCATTGACCTCGCCCGGCAGGAAAAGCCGGACCTGATTCTGACCGACATCAATCTGCCTGACCTGAGCGGGCGCGAAGTGACCACGCGCCTGCGCGGTGAGTCGCAGTTTCAAACCACGCCCATCGTCGCCCTGACGGCGCAGACGCTGGACGAATTCCGCGATATTGCGATTGCCGCCGGCATCACCGGTTATCTGACCAAACCGATAGATATTGAAACGCTGCCGGAGTCGGTTGAGTATTATCTGCGCGGCGGGCGGGATACCATCGGGCCGGAGCGTCTGTCCGAAGCGCAGACCCGCTACACGCAGGAAGTGGTCGGACGGCTGGAAGCGCAGATACGCGATCTGGAGTCCGCCAACAACGCGCTGCGCCGGCTGGATAAAATGAAGGATACGTTTATCCAACTGACCGCGCACGAACTGCGGACCCCACTGACGCTGGTGTTTGGGTACAGCCGCCTGATCGAGGATGCCGCGCCGGTCAGGGCGCTCATCCAGCAGGACGCGAATCTGCAAGTGCTGATGAAGGGCTTGCAGGATTCGATTCGCCGGATGCAGGACATCATCAACGAAATCCTGACGATCAGCCGGATCATGACCAACCAGATTGATCTGTCCATCGGCGCGGTCAATCCCGGTTTTTTGGCTGAACAGGTTGTCAGCAGTTTCGAGGAGGCGCTGAAAACCCGCGCGGTTCAGGTGCATTTCGACCGTGACGGCTGGCCGGACAGCCTGCGGGGAGACGCCGACCTGCTGCTGCTGACGCTGAATAATCTGGTGAACAACGCCATCAAATACACGCCGGATGGCGGGCATGTATATCTGACGGCCAGCGCCAATGAGCATACTATCCAGATGCGGGTGAAGGATACCGGCATCGGCATTGCGCCGGAAGAACAGGCGACGGTGTTCGAGCGGTTTCACACGGCAGGCGATACGCAGCTTCATTCCACCAGTAAAGTCGCTTTTCTGGGCGGCGGGCTGGGGTTGGGGCTGGCGGTCTGTAAGGGGATTGTTGAAGCGCACGGCGGGCGCATCTGGGTGGAAAGCCCCGGTTACGACCCGGAGAAACTGCCGGGCAGTGAATTTATTATGGAACTGCCGGTAAACGCGCCGCCGCGCCACCCGGTTGAGGTACGCTGAGGAGCGATGATGCGCCCGAACGCGCGAGGCGTGCTGGCCGCTTTTCTGACCCCGGTATTTCTGGGTATGGCGCCCATCTTCGGCAAACTTGCCATTAATGCCGGGGCGGATTCGTTCACCGTCGCGGCCTGGCGCACGGTGATCGCGGTGGTATTCCTGTGGGTGGCCTACCTGCTGTTCTTCCGGCGTTACATTTTTATTTATCCGGCAGGGCTGTTGGGCTGTGTGGTGGTCGGTACGGTGAACGGCATCGGGTCGCTGTTTTATTACGGCGGTCTGGGGCTGCTGGATGCGTCCCTCAGCCAACTGCTGAATGGGATGTACCTGATCTTTGTGGTGCTGCTGTCGCGGATGGCCGGGGAGCGCCTGGACACGCGGGTGAAACTGCGTGTGGTGCTGGCGTTTATCGCGCTGATTGTGCTGACGGGACTGGGCAGCAAGCCCGTGAACTGGCTGGGCGTGGGGCTGATGCTGGCAAACGCGCTGATGTTTGCCGGTACGGTGATCCTCAGCCAGTATGTGTTATACGAAATGCCCGCCCCGACGGTCACGCTGTACACACTGACGACAATGGCGCTGCTGGTGACGATGGTGTGGGTGGCGGTGGGCAAACCGATGACCGAGGCCGCCGTGCAGGCGGCGCTGCCGCCGATCATCATCCTGGGGCTGACGACGGCCTTCTCGCGGCTGTCGCTGTTTGCCGGGGTGAAATTCCTCGGCAGCCTGCAAACCGCTATCCTGGCGCTGACTGAAATCGGTGTGGCGCTGGCGCTGGCGTATCTGGTGCTGGGCGACCGGCTGACGCCGGGGCAACTGCTGGGCGTGGCGATTCTTGGTGTCAGCATCCTGTTGATTCGCCCGCGTGATATGCTGCCGCACGGCGTGAACCCGACGCGGCTGGTGTCCAATTTTGCCGATCTCCAGTTTATGTGGATCGCTTTTGATCAGGCGTTTGGCAAACGTCCGCCCGACGACGACATGACGGACAGTTCCCCGACCGCGCCGCGCCTGACCAGCGCCGAAATCGCCGCTATCCGGGATATGATGGGCGCGCAGAAAGGCCCGGTCAACCCGATACCGCTGACGAAGCCCAAACCCGGCCCACCCCCGAAGAACGAACCGAAGTAAGGCGGGCTGTCCGGTGAGGTGGCGGATTATTCGTTGACCAACCACTGGCCGGACATGATCTCCAGCCCGGTGCCGCGATCCTTAAAACCGAGTCGCCGGTAAAAGTCCGGTGAATCATCCGTGAACAGGTAGACATGCTGGCCGGGCAGTTTCTCGATCAGCTTTTGAATCATAGTCCGCGCGATACCCTGCCGGCGATAGGGTGTATACGTCCACACATCCACAACGTAGGCGTTACACACCCCGTCCGACAGCGCCCGCGCTGTGCCGATGATACGCCCCTCGGCATAAGCGATGCACACGGCGTAGGTGTTTTCAAACGAACGGCGGTACTGTTCCACGCTGCGCCCGTTGTCGAAGTCGTCGGCGATAAGGATGTTGCGCATCTCTTCCCAGTCCACGCCCGTAACATCCATT
Organism: Aggregatilineales bacterium; assembly: GCA_029975765.1. Classification (GTDB taxonomy): domain Bacteria; phylum Chloroflexota; class Anaerolineae; order Aggregatilineales; family Phototrophicaceae; genus CFX2. The sequence goes on along the minus strand of JARKOK010000505.1, from coordinate 19,292 downwards.
CTGTACGTAATCTCGGTCACGCTGCTGTTCCTCTCGATGGTGGGGCGAACCCGATTGTTCGCCCCTGCCGCTTGTTTCAGACCCGGGTGCGACCCTGCACTTACCGGTTCAGCATTTCGATAAATGTCTGCTCAAAGGCCGCAGCATCGGCGGCGGTGGCAACACGGATGGTCGGGCCGTTGCCCACCGGTTTGGTACGACCGTTCTCGTCGCCGGGAATATCCACCACCGTCACGTCGCGTGTGTCAAGAGTGACCACACTTTCGTCGGCCAGCACCGCCGCCGCCAGCGGATCCCAGAAGTAATACCCGCCGGATTCGATGAATCCGGTGCTGCCGGACAGCAGGGTATAAACAAACGCCGCTTCCGGTGTGGTGTGCTGGCCTTCCAGCCGGGTGAGAAACTCCAGCGTCACCGGCACGGCATTAGTCGCGTCCAGCGGCACGAGGGTGATCGGCGCGCCGGACTCAAACACCAGCCGCGCCGCGTGCGGGTCGCAGTAGATGTTCCATTCGGCGGTGGTGTTATCCTCGGTAACGCCCGAACCGGCGACATCCACCGCGCCACCCATAATATAGATCATGGCGATTTTATCAGCCAGCGCGGGTTGTGTTTCAAACGCGGCGGCCAGGTTGGTCAGCGGCCCCAGCGCCAGTATGGTTACGGCTTCCAGCGACTCGTCCACCACCGAAGTCAGCAGCGTGACGGCATCCTGTTCGGCGGGCTGGCCGCCTGCCGGCAAAGCCAGCGCTTCGGCGGCGGCCATGTCAGTGCGCCATTCCGCCGGGAAAGCGTTGTCGCCCAGCAGCGGCGTTTCCGTCCAGCAGCTTACCGGCACCGCACCGTAATCCGCCAGCGCCAGCAGCCCCAACGCGATCTGCACGCCAGCATCGCAGTAGGCCAGCCCGGTGCCGGTGACGGTGATGGCTTTCACGGCCACTGCCGGGTTGTTCAGCGTGTACAGGATCGCCATCCAGTCATCCGAACCCATGTCGGTGTCAATGATGACCGGGCGCGGTTCGGCGGCGGTGAGCGGTACAGCCGCCAGCAGACAGACCAACAATACCAGACAGCCTGTACGAAACATAAAATACTCCTTTTCCATCAATCTTTATCAACAGGTGGGGCGGGGTGGTGCGATGAAAACAGCGGCGTGCCTCCTCTCTATTGTAAGCGCAGATCGCCGCCATATGAGAAACCAATAATGGCTGGCGGTTGTCTCTGGACAAGTGACCGCGAATAATCGCATAATCGTCTTGTGAAACCTGTCACGGAGAATGTCGTTTGTCGCTGCTGACCGCCGTCGGGGTACTATTTGGGCTGGCCTTCGCGCTGAATACCCTCCTGCAAGTGATTCGCCGCGCACCCCGGATCGGGTTTGTTCATGTGCTGCTGGCTTTTCTGACGGCGCTGCTGCCGCTGGTTGCGTTGGTGGCCGGGGCGCTGAACGCGGAAGATACCGCTTTTACGGTGGGCACGGCGCGGGCGCTGGCGGCGCTGCTGGGCGCGGCGGGTCTGCTGGCGGTGCTGCTGGAACTGCGGCGACCGGAACGCCTGAAAGCCTCACGCGGGCTGCTCAGTCTGGGGGTAGCCGCGCTGCTGGCACTGGTCACGCTGACCGTTCCGGCGACGGCGACGGCGCTGCTGGTCACGCCCACGCCGTTCCGTCTGCCGACCGTTACCCCGACCGCGCCGGTTACAGCCACGCTCATGCCCTCGCCATCCCCCTCTGCCACCGGCACGCCGACGGCCACACGCACGCCGTTTCCAACCGAAACGCCTACGTCGCCGGTTTTTGCCACGCGCACGCCCTCGCCTGTGCCGACCCTGCCCGCCCCCTGCGGCGCGGTCGTCAACTTCAACCTGAACCTGCGCGCCGCGCCCTCCACCGAAGCAGACGTATTGGCCTCCATTCCATTCAATACGCAGTTGGAGCTGTTTGGGCGGAGCGTCGATTCAGGTTGGTGGTATACGGTGTATGAGGGACAGGCCGGTTGGGTGCTGGGTGAATTTCTGACGCTGGACACGGTCTGCGCCGCGCTGCCGGTGCGGGAGGTGACGCCGCGCCGTTAGGGCTTTAGGCGGAGTCAGCCAAGACTATCTTCGCATATAATTCTGATAATTTACCCCTATAATTAAGGCAGATACGATAGGCTGAGGCTGACGATGAATCTCTGGCGGCGGTTGTTTGGCAAAAAGACGCCGGTTGTCCGGCAGCGAACATGGACGGAACGCGAACTGCGTGCCGAGGGGTTTCGGCATTATGCCAGCCGCCGGCAGGTGACGATGGTACGGCGGCTGCCGCCCGATGAAGCGCCCAAAGTGATCAAAACGCCCTGGGATACGATCGTCGCGCAGGCCGGTTATTACATCGCGTACCAGACGAACGAAGCGCCCGGCAAGCCGCTGGATGCCTACGCGCCGCGCCCGATTGAACCGGACATCTTCAAAACGACTTACGCGCCCTGGCGCGTGCCAGATTGGAAACCAAGCCCCACCGAAGCGCACCTGATGAAACTGGGCTGCAAGCCGTTTTACAAAACCGTCGGGGTGTGGGCGAAACGCCTGACCGAGCCGACCTACGTGCAGAGCATCGAGAGTGACCAACCGTCGCTGTCACCGGCGGGCGCGTGGCTGTGTATCGGCAGCGCGGGCGAACCCTGGACGGTCACAAATGAGTGGTTCCACCGTCGCTACGTCGTGCCGGCGAAAAAGCCGGGGCGGAAACCTGCCGCAGCCCCCACCAAACGTAAAACACCGCAGCGCGCGTAAGGCAGCCTGATGCAAACGGCAGGGGCGCGGTACGCCGCCTTACCCCTGCCGTTCTTTTCACGATAGTCGTTTACTCTTCCTCTTCTGGCGCGAGGAATACCTGCCAGGGGCCGTGCATCCCGTTTTCGGTCACGCCGTAATATACGCGCAGTTCACCGTTGTCGCGCTGTACCAGATCGTAGCGCGTTTCGCCCATCTTCTCGTAGCGCGTCCACAGGCCGATGTCGCCGTGCCACTGGATTTTATCGGCCCTCACCGGGTTGCTCTCGCGCTGTTTGATGGCGTAATGCCACAGCCGTCGCGCCGACAAGCGTGTCACGTTTTTGACGATGTTGCCGTTGCGCAGATCGCGCATGATGTAATAATGCGTATCGTCGCGGGTTTGCACGCCGACGATTTCCACCCCGGCGCGCGGCGCGGGGATGGTGTTTTCCGGCGGCTGGTCGGGCATAACAGGCGCGGTGTCGCTGACCGGCAGCGGCGGCTGTGCCGTAATGACCGGATGCAGCCCGGTTTCCAGGGGCAGCGGCACAGCGGTGGGCGTGGGTTCGGGTTCGGGCGCGGCGGCTTCGGTCGGTATGCCTAACCGCTGCCGCACCAGATTCACAATTTCGTCGCGCACGGCCAGATTGGTTTCGGCCTCGTCGCGCACGTAAATCTTGTAATCTTCAATCGCATACGGGCGATCTTCGCCGGACGGCACCTGAATGCGAATCACCGGCTTGCCCTGCGTTTCCTGCACATCCACTTCCACATCCAGCGCCGGGGTGACCAGCCGGCTGATTTCGCGCTGCAAAACGGCAACGGCTTCCGCTGGATTTGGCACGCCGACCGGCGGTTGCTTCTTGTCGGCGCTCAGACCGACGTAAATCGTGCCGCCGTTAGTGTTGGCGAAGGCGCAGACATCGGTGATGATGGCGTACAGCTTGCCGCCCTTCTGCGCCAGACTTTCGTGGAAAGCCTGCACCAGACTCGGCCCTTCTTCCCGCGCGGCCTGAATGTAATCCATCGGCTGGTGGCTGGAACTGTACGGGCGCGTGCGTGAAAAGTCGCTGCCCTGAAACACTTCCAGCAGCGCCTCGAACGAGCGTTCCGGCAGCATGATTTCGGTCACGCGGTCGCCTACGCCGAGGTATGTCACTTTGCCGCCGCGTTCGGGTACGGCGTTGATCCGGTGCGCGTCTGACCCCTGAATGCAGCGCATCCGGCGGGGATATTCGGGCTTCGTGCCGTTAAAAAACCGTTCGGTGCTGGTGCGTCCGCCGCGCCCCAGGTCGGTTACTTCCAGGGCGTGCAGGTGACGATCCTGCGTGTAAGCGATGCGCGTCTGCCCGCCGAAGTCCAGACCGCGCATGGCGACACCGTGCGCGCTGTTGACGTGGGCGGCGATGCAGATGCCGCCGGCTTCGGTAATCACGCGGTAGGCCGTCAGCACATCAGCAGACGCGCCGACTTCGGAACTGCCCGCGTCCAGCGCGGCGGGTGGCACATTTAAGCTGAGCAGCAGGTGTTCGATCTGGCGCACCGGTGTGGCCGGCGAAAAGATGCCGAGGATATGAAAGCCGAAGGTCGCGGTGAACTCGAAACCCGGCAGCACCAGAATTTTATCCAGCAGGCGGCGGTATTCGGCCAGCAGGCGCTGTTCTTCTGGCAGCGCCCGTCCCAGGCTTTCGAGATACGTCAGCCGGTCAATTTCGGCATACATGGCCGCGTAACCGGCAACCGTATTGTGATCCGTGAAAGCGATAATATCCAGGCCGCGAAACTCGGCTTTTCGCAGCACATCCAGATAGCTGGCCGCTGGCTCCTGATAGTCGGCGGACGCCGGCGTATGCAGGTGTAAATCCATGCGGTACCAGTTCAAACGCGATTTTTTACGAGAGGCCACGCTTACCCCGTTATCCTGCCAGCAGCCGGCTAAACAGGGCGGGCAGATCGCCCGGTTCAAAGGGTTTTACCAGGAAGGTGCTGGCCCCGGCTTCCATCACCTCGTCGCTGACATCCAGACCGGAAGTCATGATAATGGGTGTATTGGCGAACCGGCTGTGCGCCCGCAGTTCGCGCAGCACATCCACGCCGTCCATATCGGACAGGTGGTAATCCATCAGGAAAATATCGGGTATGGCCTGTTCCGCCGCCGGGATGACATCCCCGCCGCGTCCGGCCACGACTACATCAAATCCGTCCAGTTCCAGCAGTGTTTGCAGCAGTTTGACCGTGTTCCGGTCGTCATCAACGATCATCACTTTGGGCAACGTTCGTCCCCCTTCAGCTCCGGTTATAAAATCTAATGGTAGTGTACCGTATTTCGTCAAACTGTGTAAAGCGGGCAGACCACCGGCTTGCCGAGTCGGCGCGGGTTCGGTATGGTTGAGGCCGCACCCGCATCACCACCTGAGGACTATCAACCATGACTCCTGAACTGCTCAAACGGCTGCTGTCCGCGCCCGGCCCTGCCAATGCTGAGGAACGTCCCGCCCGTATCTGGCGCGAAGCGGCGGCCTTCGCCGACGAAGTACACGTGGATGTGCGCGGCAACAGTTACGCCGTGCTGAACGGCGGCGCGCCGCGCGTGCTGCTGGCCGGGCATGTGGACGAGATCGGCGTGATCATCACCTATATTGATGACGATGGCTTTCTGTATTTCACCAATGTCGGCGGCTGGGATGCACAGGTGCTGGTGGGGCAGCGCATCCGGCTGCTGGGCAAACAGGGCGATGTGACTGGCGTGATCGGCAAAAAGGCCATCCACCTGATGAAACCCGACGAACGCGAGAAGGCCAGCAAGATCGAAGACCTGTGGATTGACATTGGCGTGACCAAACGCGACGAGGCGCTGGAACAGGTGCGTGTTGGTACGGTCGGCGTGATTGACGGCGGCGTGATCGAACTACCGAACGGGCGCATTGTCTCGCGCAGTCTGGATGATCGCATTGGCGCGTATACCGTGCTGGAGGCGCTGCGCCTGCTGGCTGCTGACCGGCCTATGGCGACCGTCGCCGCCGTCGCCACGACGCAGGAAGAAATCTCGTTCGCCGGGGCATATACCGCCGCATTTTCGTTCGAGCCGCAGGTGGCGATTGCCGTAGATGTAACCCACGCCACCGATTATCCACAGGCTGACAAAAAGTTCCGGGGCGAGTCGAAGCTGGGCGGCGGCCCGACGCTGGGTGTGGGATCGGTCAACAACCCGCTGGTCGTTCAGCGCCTGATGGACACCGCCGAACGCGAAGGGATTCCCTACACGGTGAAGGTTAACGCCGTTACATCCGGTACGGACGCCGACGTGATCCACCGCAGCCGGGGCGGCGTGGCGGCGGGCGTGGTGTCTATCCCCAACCGTTACATGCACTCGCCCAGCGAGATGGTACAACTGTCGGATGTGGAGCACGCCGCGCGGCTGATTGCGGCCTTCGTGCGCGGCCTGACGGCGGACACCGATTTTACGCCGCGCTAAGACAGGCGAGTCGGGTACACCGGCGCGATGAGAATGAGGGGCGCACCGCCGTGCGCCTGCTTCCGTTCTTTTAACATTTACCCTATAATGAATCTACCTACATAAAAATGAATTTTAGTACACAATGGACTACACAATCACCAAACTGACCGATGAGCTGGTTTTTATCCGCTGGTACTGCACGCCGGCGCCCCACACGCACATTGAGGAGCAGTATCTGAACGAACTGGAACACATGCTCAACGAATCGCCGGTGCCGCTGTATTTCATCTCCGACCTGCGGAAAGGGCGGATTGCCAATCTGCGTTGCATCCAGCGGTTGAGCGCCCTGACCCAGCATAAAAACTGGGCCGGCAGCACCGCGTTCAGCCAGGATTCAATCACGTCGCTGCTGGTGCATTCATTTCAGATATTCGCTCACAACGCCAGCTCACGCAACGAGATGCAGACCACCCCGGAACAGGCGCTGAGTTTTATCGAGTCACTCAAACCGGGACTGACCCAGACGGTTGACTGGGTAAAAGTGCTTAACGAGGCGTGATTGTCAGCGCGGACACGGCTGCACCCCGGCAGCGCAGCGCGGGATGCGGTTCGACCGGGCATGGTGGTTCGACCGCCAGCGCCAGCGTATGGTATCCCGGCGCGACCGTCACTTCGACTTCAATGAGCGAGTCCGCCGCGAACGTGCCGGCGGGCTGTTCATCCACATACACGGTCAGCGGGCGGCTGCCGGAACGCTCGAACTGGATGGTGACGCGGCGGCTGTCCGGCGTGTAAAAGTAAACCTCGGCGCGGTCGGTAATCTCGATGTCCGCTGCTGGCGCGGTGACGAAACCCGGGGCGGCGCGGGTGTCAGGAGCGTTAAAAGCGGCGAACCGCTCATCCTCGTAGAACGGCGCGCCCAGCCGGTCGCGCAGCAGCGGCTCGATTTCGCCCTCGTCCCATTCCTTGTGCAGGATGATCACATCCACCCCTGCCGCGTTCAGCAGCGCCGGATCCAGCGTGTTTTGCAGCGTGGCGAGTCTGGCAGGGTTGACCGGCGTGCGCCGCGTGACCTGTCCGGCGATCAGCGGCCTGTGGTGCGCGGTTTGTAAATATAAGCCTTCTTTGGCCGCGAGCAGGTGATCGTAGGGTACGTCGAACACGGCGCGCACGTCGTCGCGCTGCGCCAGCGCCGCGATGGGCGGCGGCACGGCGGCGGAGATCGTTGGCATCCCCGTCCAGAACAGTTGATAGTCCCACAGCACGAAGGCGATCAGGAGGAGCGTGCTGAGGGGAAAGTTCCGAGTTCCGAGTGCTGAGTTTTCAGAGAGGCCCGGATGGATAATTGGCAATTTTTTTCTGGCAGCTGACAACTGCCGACTGACGACTCCCCAGCCGTAGCCGGCCATCACCGCGACCGCGAAGGCGATGGCGAAGTGAAACCGCGCCGGGACGCGCACGACGCTCACCACAGGAAGCTGCTGGTACAGCGCCCAGGGCAGCGGGATGTACGTCGGATAACCATCGGCGACCAGCGTCACCGGCTGGCCGAGGACTTGCAGCAGCGGCCCCAGCGACAGCACCCAGCCGGCAGCGGCGACCAGCAGCCACCGGCGCGCGGCCCGCACGCGCCAGGCGCCAATCAGCGCCAGCGTCCCGGCGACCAGTCCGATGTAACCCGGTTTCTCGAACGGGTCAACGCCTAACACGGTATGGGTATAGTCCAGTTGACCAAAAACGGGATGCTGGTATGACGGTGTGACCAGACTCAGCAGATCGGCGCTGTAGGTCACATCACCGCGTTCTTGCAGCCAGGGTGGGGCGCGGCGGGCTTCGATCAGTCCCGGCAGGATGAACACCAGCGCCAGCGCCGCGCCCAGCGCCGCCGCCGTGAACAGATGCCGCAGCGCCCGCCACTCGCGCCGGACGGCCACCAGCAGCGCGAACACCGCCGTAACCGGCAGCAGCAGATAAATGAGCAGTTGATTGCTGCCCAGGACGCTGAGGACAAAGAAAAGAGCCGCACTGAGTACTAAGTACTGAGGGCTGAGTGCTGTGTTTTCGGAACTGACGACTAACGACTGTAGACTATAGACATACAGCACCACCGGCCACAAGGCCAGCAGGCCGGTATGCCCGGCGGCCAACTGCCCCTGAAACGAGGGGTACGCCAGAAAGATGACCCCCGCCAGCAGCGCCGGGGCGAACTGGCCGGTCAGCCGTCGCACCAGCAGGAACATCGCCCAGCCGTTGAGCGCCAGCCGCAGCAGAATCGCGACATTCAGCGCGGCGGGCAGCGGCATGACAAAAGCGAACAGCCAGGCCGGGAACGATTGCAGCGGGATGCTCCACAGCAGCCAGGATGTGAGGCCGTCGGGATAGGCCAGCCAGGGTTGAAAGTAGGGCGACTGGCCGGTTTGCAGCGCGTAGGTGAACCACCACGTCAGGCGGGCATACTCGTAGCTGTCGCTGAATGGGTGGCCGATGAAACGTGTCGCCAGCACCGTGACCAGCGGCCACGTTACCGCAACCGCCACCAGCAGATAAAAGCCGTAAACCGTCAGATTTAAACGCAAAGACGCAAAGGAGCAGAGGCGCAAAGGATCACTTTTCATCTTTGCGTCTTTGCCTCTTCGCGCCTTTGCGTTAAGTCCTTTCATGTTTTTAATGGCGGAGGGTTTTCAGGCCGCTGCCGGTCAGCGGTACGACAATTTGCGCGCCTGAACCGGCGTGCGCGCGTACCGTGCCCAGCGCGGCCACTGGCGCGGCGCTGGTCGGTTCGACCAGCAGCCCACGCTGGAGCAGCAGCGTTTGCGCCTCGGCAATCGCGGTATCGTCCACACGCAGCGCCAGCCCGCCGCTGTCACGGATGGCCGCCAGAATTTCCCGCCCATGCACCGGGCGATTCACCACGATGCCGTCGGCAATCGTCGGGGACTCTGGCGCGGTATCGGTGTCGTCCATATTGTCTTCCCAGGCGCGCACCACCGGATCGCAGGCGGCGGCCTGCACCGCGTACAGACGCGGCAGGCGTTCGATCAGCCCGGCGGCCAGCAGCGCGGCAAAACCCCGTGCCAGCCCCACAAACAGGCCGCCGTGCCCCACCGGGCAGACAATTGCATCCGGCGCGTGGTGTTTCATCTGCTCCCAGATTTCCCAGGCGCAGGTCATCTGCCCCGCCAGAAACAGCGGACTCCAGGCGTGGCTGGCGTAGACTGCCGTGCGCGCGGCCTCATGGCAGGCCGCCGTCGGCGCGGAACGCGGGCCGTCCACTTCGACCAGCTCCGCGTTCAGGCCGATCAGCCGCTTTTTAGCCGCCGGGGCGCTGGCCGGGACGAAGATACGCGCGTGGATGCTGCTGGCGCCGGCATAGGCGGCCAGCGACGCGCCCGCGTTACCGGACGAGTCCTCGACCACGCTGCCAACGCCGTGTGCCAGCAGATGATTAACCAGCAGCGCCGTACCCCGGTCTTTGTACGAGCCGGTGGGATTGAGATATTCCAGCTTCGCCCAGATCAGGCCATCCGGCAGGCGCACCGGCACCAGCGGCGTGCCGCCTTCGCCCAGCGTCAGCCGCCGTTCAACGGGCAGCATGGCCGCGTAGCGCCACAGCGACCAGTCATGGACTTGAACAGCGGTCTCGTTAAAATCCGGGAAGTTTGTCACATGAATAACGCCGCCGCATTGGATACAATGCCAGTCCAGAGGGTCGGCTGTGTGCCCGCAGCGTGAGCAGGTAAAGTGCAGCGTTCTGGTTCCCATATGACGATCCTTATACAGCGCGAAAAATTTGTTCGAATCGGGCTGTCTTATGTTAAAATAGACGGTGTTGATAAAAATCCCGGAGATGCCGACCGGGCATCTCTAGTGTAACGAAATGTTGGGTTAAAAGCAGGATACGATTCATGATTCACGATCAGCTTAACCGCGTCCTGCGTGACGTGCGTATTTCGGTGACTGACCGCTGCAATTTCCGCTGTACCTATTGTATGCCCGCCGAGGTATTCGGGGAGTCGTTTCAGTTTTTGTCTCACTTTGATATTCTGTCGTTTGAAGAAATTACCCGGCTGACTCATGTCCTGGTGAAACTGGGCGTGGTTAAGGTGCGGCTGACCGGTGGGGAACCGCTGGTGCGGAAGGATATAGAGCAGCTTACAGCGATGCTGGCGCAGGTGGGCGGCGTGGACGATCTGACGATGACCACCAACGCTTACCTGCTGCCGCAGAAGGCGCAGGCGTTGAAAGACGCTGGTTTGCGGCGGATCACGGTCAGTCTGGACTCGCTGGATGATGCGGTCTTTCGCCGGCTGAACGGCAATCGCGCCGGTGTGCAGCAGGTGCTGGAAGGCATCGCCGCTGCTGAGCAGGCCGGTTTCAGCCCGATCAAGATTAACGCGGTGGTGCAGCGCGGCGTGAACGACCATACCATCGTTGATCTGGCACGCTGGGCAAAAGAGCGCGGCCATATCATGCGCTTCATCGAATTCATGGATGTGGGCAACCTTAACGGCTGGCGCATGGAGCATGTCGTCCCGGCGCGGGAAATCGCGCAGCGGATTCATGCCGTCCTGCCGCTGGAGCCGACCGAGCGCAGCTATCGCGGTGAGGTTGCCATGCGTTTCCGGTATCAGGACGGCGGCGGCGAAATCGGCATTATCGCGTCCGTCACCCAACCGTTTTGCGGGGACTGCACCCGGCTGCGCCTGTCCGCCGAGGGTAAACTGTACACCTGTCTGTTTGGTACAGAAGGTGTTGACCTGCGCGAACCGCTGCGGGCCGGGGCGTCCGATGCCGAACTGGAACAGATCATCGTGAATACGTGGACGCGCCGCACCGACCGTTACTCCGAAGATCGCACGGCGCTGACCGATGACGCGCACACGCGGCGTAAGGTTGAGATGTACCATATTGGCGGTTAATCCGCGTCCAGCAGCGCGAAACCATCCGGCAGCGGCGTGCCGTCGGCGGTGAAAGCGGGCAGGCGGCTGCCGGTGGCCGGGTTCAGCCAGCCGAGCCGCAGGCGTGTGGCAGGTGGAAAATCGCCCACAAAGGCCAGCCGGTCAGTAATAGTTTCGCCGGCTGTCCAGCCGGAAGTTGGCGCGTAACCGCCCAACGGCGCGCGATCCTGCTGCGCCAGAATGTTCCCCGCCGCGTCCAGCACATGCACGAACCACGTATAATCCGCCGCCGGCGTTTCGTTCGCCGCCCATACCAGCGTAACTTTCAGACCATCTGCCGCCCGGCTGACACCGTAGGTTTCCAGACGAATCGTATCAAAATGCTGGCCGCCGGCCTGGTCGGGCCGGGCGGGGTTAAGATCAAACAACAGCGCGCGGTGACTGGCGGCCTGCCGTTCGGTGATGAAAGCGGCAGCCAGCCACAGCTCACGCGCCTGCCAGTTAGCCGCGTCAGCCGGTGGGAACCAGGTCAGCAGCCACAGGCGGCTGCCCTGCCGCCGCGCGTAGTCCCACAGCGGCGCGGCCAGCGGGTCATCCGGCGCGGTGGGCGCGTTCGTGCTGAACGTTCGCCAGCGGCCATCCAGATCGAGCAGCGTATCGCCCAGCAGCGTCGAGGCCGCGACGACCGTACCCGGCGGCTGGAGCGCCGTCTCCAGCGCGCGCGTGGTGGGATTCGCCTGCCGCGCCGCCACGATATTCGACGCGATGAAGGCCGCGAGAAGGGGCATAACCAACAGGATTCGGGACGCATGGCCGCGCGCCCCGACAAAGTAAACCCCCACCCCTACCGCCATCAATCCTCCCGCCGCCAGCAGATGCAGCCAGTCTAACCCGTTGGCCGTCCACGTCAGTTCGAGCGGCCAGCCGCTGACGGCCAGCGCCAGATGGCCGAGAATCGCGCTCAGGCCGGGATGAGTCAGCACATCATCGGCCAGTGCCGCGACCAGCGCGCTGACATCGCCGGTGTAGTAGTGGGTGTACAGATAGCCGGTGAAGTGCAGGATGTTGTACGCCGCGCCCAATACCTGAATACCTGCCGACAGCGCGGCAAAAGCGCCGATCACCAGCGCCAGCGCGCGCCGCGTGAAGGCGGCTTCCACCAGCGGTGCGAGCATCAGCGCCAGCAGCGGCAGCGCCGGCAGCAGAAAACGCGGCCCCCACACGATGCCGCCGTGCCAGCTCCACCAGGCGGCGAAGGCCAGCAGTTGCAGCGCGGCCAGCGCCAGTGCCAGCCAGGCCAGCCGGGCAGCGCGGCGGTGGAGCCTGAGCCAGCCGGGCAGCGCCAGCAGCAGCACCGGGCTGTACCAGAACAGACCGCGATATGGGCTGATGGTCAGCCCGTACAGGCCAACCAGCACCGGCTGGGTAAAGCCCTCGCCCGCCTCGAAGTGATAACCGCTGCTGGTGGGGCTGCCGAAGCGCGCCCAGTTGTACAGCCCCAGCAGCGCCAGCGCCCCCAGGATGGGCAGGGCGAAGGCTGCGACCCGTCGTAGAGTCATACCAGATCGTGGTCTGGCCGGTAGTATGCCGAACAGATACATAAACACTACCGGCGCGGCCATCGCATAGACCAGATTCACCCCCAGCAGCAGCCCCAGACATACGCCGGACAGGACGAGCCAGCGGTCAGGATGCGCCGCTGCCGGTTCCGAGTTTGCTCCGGTGGTGCGGGCCTGATACGCTCCCAGCACCGCTCCGAGCAGCAGCAGCGCCGCCAGCGGCTCGCCAAACAGCGTTTTGACATACACCAGCGCCGTTGTCGCCAGCCCGTACAGCAGCGCCGTGATGAATGCCGTCCAGGGGCGGAATGCCAGCCAGCGCGCCAGCGTGTACAGCAGCAGCGCCGTGAGGGTGGTCACCAGTGGATTAAACAGCATGGCGGTGGCGCGGGTGTCCAGCCAGGGCAGCGCGTCCGCCAGCAGCACCAGCGGCGCCAGCGCCAGCGATGGGGTGACACCCTTCTTGGCGTACAGCGCGCCGTCCACGCCAAACGCGCCCATCCGTGACATTTGCAGCGGCAGCAGCGCGTCCAGCGCCGCCGTCGCGCCGATGTCGGGTGTGCCATGCCGCAGCGTGGCAGCGGTCACGGCCAGCATCGCCTGTCCGTCAGCGGAATCGATGTGCGGCGAGTAGAACAGCAGATAAATACCCAGCAGCAGGCAGCCGAGCAGAATTCGCAGACGAGTGTCAGCCTTCATGAGCAGTCTCTAAACAATCATTGCCATGCGGCTGCCGATTATATATGGTTGACGCATGGGCTTAACAGGCAGAGTGTAACGGATGGTCATACTGACGCTCAATGTCGTTTTCGCGCTGGGTTTTGCCGCCGCCGGGCTGAAGGCTGCGCGGCAGGGCTGGCCGTTCGTGCGGTATGGCTGGCTGCTGCTCAGTCTGAACGCGCCGGACGCGCGGCTGAACGTCGAACGGCGGTGGGCCGTCAGTGAGGGTGGCCGCTTTCTGATCGCCGGGGCGCTGTGGCTGGGCGCGGGCGGCGGCGCGCTGGGACTGGCGGCTTACTTCGGTTTTCAGGTGATGACGGCGCTGTACTTCTGATCCCTCAAATTCTCGTTCCCGGCGTGTATAATGACTCACCTGTTGTCGTTATATGCTGATGAATCGCTGTGAATCGAAAATTAGTCTTTGCGTCCCTGTGTCTGAGCGCCGGTGCGTTAATCGTCTTTTCCGCCTGCGGCACGAACCCCACGCCGCAGGCGTTCCGCGCCACGCTGCCGCCGTCTACCCAGAATGCGCCGGTCTACAGCCCGACGCCGACCTATACTCCAACGCTGACCTTAACCCCGACGCCCACGCTGACGCCGACCATCACCCCGACGCTGACGGCCACGCCGACGCTGACGCTCACCCCGACGCCCACCTTTACGCCCACGCTGTCACCCACACCGACCCAACCGCTGTGGACGCTGACACCCGTTTCCAATGCGGGCGCGCCGCCGGCTGTCCAGAATCAGGCGGCGGCTTTCGCGCCGACGGCAGGCTGGTCGTGCGAGGACTTCCCGTGTGAGGACGACGTAGCCGGCTTCCTGGAACGGATACAGGTACCGGCGGGCTACGCTGTCGAGCATGTCGGGCGCTTCCCCGGCCAGCCGATGCAGATCGTGTACGGGCCGGATGGCCGTTTGTACGGCACGGTGCTGGAGAACGGCACGCGCGACGGCGGCGTGTACGCGCTGAACGCCGACGGCAGCGCCGAACGCCTGCCCGGTGCGTTCGTCTCGCCGGTGGGGCTGGCCTTCCAGCCGGGGACGGATGTGCTGTATATCACGGCGCGGGTGACCCCGGCGCAGGGCGGGGCGCTGTGGCGTCTGCCGCCCGGCGGCGCGCCGGAACTGGTGCTGGATGATCTGCCGTGCTGTTATTCGGTAGTCGAAAATCAGCCCAACGGAATCGTGTTCGGCCCGGACGGTTATCTGTACCTGGGCATTGGCAGCCTGACCGACCACGCCGAGTCGCAGCAGCCGCAGTCGAAACCGTATGCCGACATCCAGCCTTATGAAGCGGCGGTGCTGCGGCTTCAGCCGCAGACCGGCGAGATCGAAGTATACGCCAGCGGCCTGCGCAACCCGTATGATGTGACTTTCGCGCCGGACGGCCAACTGTCTGCCACCGACCAGGGTCTGATTACCGGCCCCGGCGACCGCCTGCTGCGACTCGACCGGGGCGCGTTTTACGGCTGGCCGTATTATCGCCCGCGCGGCTGCGCCGACTGCCCCCTGCGAGGCGCGCAGGTCATCACGCCCGATCTGTACACATTTCCCGATTTGAGCATCCCGCGCGGGCTGGTCGCTTACACCGGCACGCAGTTCCCGGCCAACGTGTTCGGCAGCCTGTTCGTCATTTTATGGAATGGCACGCCGAACGCGCAGCGCGTGGTGCGGCTTGACCCGCTGGACTGGCGGATAGGCCGCGACGATTACCGGCCAGAGCCGTTTATCACTGGCCTGATCCGTCCGGTGGATGTCACCCTCGCGCCAGATGGCTCGCTGGTCGTGGCCGATTTTATCTACGGCCACGTATGGCGCGTGCGTTATACCGGCTGACCGGCGGCCAGCGTGTGTTGCAGGCCGGTCACACCCACGCCGGGGCCAAAATCGCGGCGCGGGTCGAAGTGCCCGCGCCCGGTCGCCATGTGGGTGACGATGCACAGCGACGCATACGGGATGCCCAACTCAGCGGCTCACCATACTTCCGGCACAAGTGTCATGCCGACGACCGCCGCGCCGCCCCAGCCGTACATGGTGATTTCCGCCGCCGTTTCCAGGCGCGGCCCCTCGGTGCAGACATATGTACCATACGCGGCGTATGGCTTGCCGGAAGCAGCGCAGGCGGCGATCAGCCGGTCGCGCAGGTCGGCGGAGAAGGGGACGTTTGTAGCCCTCACCCCCTCTCCCTCAGGGAGAGGGGGGAAATGCGAGGCAGCCTCCCGATTGGATGATATTTCTGTAGCGGCGCACGGCCGTGCGCCGCTACTACCTGTTTCGTGAAAGGATGAAACCCGCGCCCGCGTCATATCCAGCACATCGTCCGGTACGACCAGTTGGCCGACGCTGAGGCCGGGCGCAATCGCGCCGACGCCGTTCCATGACAGGATGCCCGTCGCGCCGAGTTCGCGCGCCGCCCACAGGTTGGCGCGGTGATTGACAAACGCCGCCGACCGCTGCAAGCCGCCCTCACCGTGCCGCGAACTGAACCACACGCTTGTATCGCCTGACGTGAGCTGCACAAACGGCGCGGAGTCGCCGTAGGGTGTGGTCAGCACACGGCGTTCGCCGACTGTCGCATGGTCGTCCAGTTTCAGATGATAGGCCGCTGTCCCGCCGAAAATCACGATCATGGGGTTATCCCGTAGATGAACATTAGTCTTTGGTAAAAAAGGAGGCCTGCTGAAGGCGCATACCAGCGAGTATCTGCGTGATTCGCGCGTCGTCCAGCGAACCGATGTATTCGCCTAACTGAGTTTTAGCGACTGCCGACACTTTCGAAATTTCCACCACACTGGGCCGGGGCAGGTTCGCTTCGTGAACTTCGAGCCGCACATTACCGGGATAACTCGCGCGTTTCAGGTTGGATGTCAGGGCGCAGACCACGACCGTAGCCAGCCGGCTGTGGTTCAGGAGATTGTCCTGAATGACAACATGGGGATGAGGAATTTCGGATTGGGGTTCGCCGGATTGTAACCAGTAGACATCTCCCTGATTGATCGGCGCCGGTCTGGCAGGCGGCGCGGCGGCAGGCATGGCAGACTCGGCGGAGGGGTCAACCGGATTGAACTGAGCCTGATCTCGATCCCGCTCCACAAACTGCTCGATGGCAAGCCGGAACAGTTGGTTACGGGATAGATGAAGCCGGTGTGCCAGAACACCGGCCTGATCGAGCAGGTCCTGTGGCAGCGTGATGGATGTTTTCACAGGCCGTTTATAGTGGAAACCGGACATACTACCCACCGTCCAGGTACAGCGCCATCTGCTCGCGGGCATAGGTGTACATCCGCGCCTCTATGTCAGCCAGCAGCGCGGGGGTGACGTTCTGCCACAGCAGATGCATCTGGTCGGGTGAGTCGAGGATGCGGCGCAGCTCATCGGGTGTGTGGTGGATGCGCGGCGCGAAGACCGCTACCGTCTGGCTGACGCCGCCGGGGCGGAGCTGCCCGGCGATAAAGTCACGCCACTCGGCCAGCGCCGCGTCCGACAGAAACGGCAGCCAGCCAGCCGGCTGCGCGGCGGCCAGCGTGGGCGGCTGCCAGGTTTCCAGCGCGGCGTAATCACGCTCATCCATTGTAATCAGCAGCGCGTGTAACAGTACAAAACGAAAGCCGCGCGCACCCCAGTTTGCCAGCGCGAAATGCGGCCCCAGCATATCACGCGTCCACACTTCATCCATCGCCAGATGCGCCACGTAGCCGGCCAGAAAGGCACGCTGCGCGGCGCTGCTGGCCGCTTGCAGCGCCGGATAGCGGCGCAGCATCACCCGCCAGGGCGCTTCGGTCAGCAGACTGTCGTAGGTGTAAAAGTGGGTCATCTCGCGGGTGACGCCGGACGGGTGCGCGTCGGCGGCCACGCTGCCCAGCAGAAAGGCCGGACGCTCGGCAGCCAGCAGGGCGCGAACGGACGGCGAAACGGTCGCGTCAGCCAGCAAACGTTGGGCGGCGGCCAGATGGGTAAAGGGTGTTGGCATAGTCTGTATTGTATCCAGCGGGCGCGGCGTTCCGCAAACCAGGCCGGGAACGGCGATAACGGCGAAATCGGCGACGGCGGCACAGAGAGGAAAGGCAAAGGCGGAACGCAAAGGCGCGAAGGGGCAAAGGCGCAAAGAGGAAAAGCGTAACACGGCGGCTCGGCGGCTCGGCGGCACAGAGCGGAAAGGCAAAGGAACGCAAAGACGGGGAGGGACGATCCACCCGGCTTGACAAAGCCAATGCCGTCGTTTATGCTCGTTTTAGTAGTCATTTGTCAAACTACTATTATGGACGGCCTGTGATTTTCCAACCCACTTCTTATATATAGTGGTTGTTTTTATAAGTTAATCTCTGTTAAAATTATCTTGCTGTTTCGACAATCAGAAATTGATTAAAGGTAAATCTGATGAACGCGACTGTCTACAGCGTCGAACAAACCGACACCCCGGCAACAGGCCGACCGTTCTGGCTGACACAGGCCTGGCTGGAACCGCGTTTTGTAGCGGTTACACTGGCGGCGATTCTCATCAGCCTGCTGGGCGAGCGGCTGGAATGGCCGGAGTGGACGCAGACCGTTCTAGGGGTGACGGCCTACTTTACTGGCGGTTTGTTCGGCGTGAAGGGTGCGTTGGCAAGCCTGCGCGAGCGTAAGCTGGATGTTGATCTGCTGATGGTGCTGGCCGCACTGGGCGCGGCGCTGGTCGGACAGTGGCATGAAGGCGCGACGCTGCTGTTTCTGTTCTCGTTGAGCAATATGTTACAGGATTACGCCATCGGGCGCAGCCGACAGGCGATCCGCAGCCTGATGAAACTGTATCCCGCCGAAGCGAAAATCCACCGCGACGGTACGGTACAGCAGGTGAAGATCGAAAAAATCCGCGTCGGGGATGTGGTGCTGATCGAACCCGGCGAGCGCATCCCGGTAGACGGCCTGATCGTCGAAGGCCGTTCCAGCGTTGACCAGTCCCCGATCACCGGCGAATCCATGCCGGTCGAAAAAGCGGCGGGTGATAAGGTGTTCGCCGGGACGCTCAACGGGCAGGGCGCGCTGGATGTGCAGGCGACACAGGCGGCGCAGGATACGACACTGGCGCGCATCATCAAAATGGTGGAAGAAGCGCAGGACTCCAAAGCGCCGACCGAACGGTTTCTTGATACGTTTGAGCAGTATTACGCCTCGCTCATCATTGTGGGGGTGGCGCTGTTCATCGTCATTCCGCCGGCGCTGGGGCTGACGGATTTCGAGAGCAATTTTTACCGCGCGATGGTGCTGATGACGGTCGCTTCGCCATGCGCGCTGGTCATCAGCACACCCGCGTCGTTCATCTCAGCGATTGCCGCCGCCGCGCGCAACGGGGTACTGTTCAAGGGCGGCGCGTATCTGGAAGGCATGGCGGGCATCAAAGCCGTCACTTTTGACAAAACCGGCACGCTGACCACCGGCAAGCCGGTCGTGACCGATGTCGTGTCCTGCTGCGAACTGTGCGAGGATGATCTGCTGGCGGTGGCGGCCTCGGTCGAGTCCCGTTCGGAGCATCCATTAGCCAAAGCCATCGTGCGCGCCGCGCGGGAACGCGGCATTGATCTGCGCCCGGTAGCGGACTTCAAGGCAGAAATGGGGCTGGGGGTGATCGCCCGCGTGGACGATAAGCCGGTGCATCTGGGGAACATCAAGTTTCTGGAACAGCGCGGCGCGATGCCGGCGAATCTGGCCGCCGCGTATGCCCGGCTGGAAGCGGAAGGCAAAACCGTGATCGGCGTGGTGCAGGAAGGTTTCCAGGGTTGCAACGGCGAACGCGACTGGATGGGCGTGGTGGCGATGGCCGACCAGATTCGCCCGGAAGCGGCAGGCATCGTGCGGGCGCTGCACGCGCAGGACATCCGGGTGGCGATGCTGACGGGGGACAACCCGCGCGTGGCGAACAGCATC
>JARKOK010000491.1 GCA_029975765.1 Aggregatilineales bacterium | reverse complement strand
CACGTACATCCACAGGCAGAAATCGTCAAAATTCTCTATCATCTCTGTGTCTCTCCGTGTGGTTGGGGTCAGTTTGGCAACTTAACCTTACCGCACCGAGAGACTCTTCAGTTATCTTTTCGATCTAGCATAAGGCCCTATTAGTACGGGATATGCAGTAGATGACCCAAAGGTTACTGCTCTAACCAATTTGAATTATGGAGTCACCGAACCTTGTTCGGGTGATTGCGAAGAGATTGAAGAATATTTGGTAGATCGGCAGATGCACTGCATTGAAAATACTAACAATGGAAATCGATGTATCCCTTTCACCCCCTCAGCTATAAATCCGCAAATTCCCGGTGATGAGCTAGGTTTGTCAAATGCCGTCTATGCACGCCTTGCAGGCACTTACATTCCTGAAATACCTGACCAAACTACTCTAGGATTTTTCTCCAATGAAGCGGGAGTGACGACACAAAATGCTGCACCGAAAGAAGGTTTTGCCGATCTATTCAAGGTTGCGATGGCTAAAGGTATAGAAGTACTACCCTCTGGTGGAGCAAGAAGGGTTTTCTTCGAGCAGAATATTCATAAGTGGCTTTTTCAATTACTATCCGATTTTATCTCTCCCGATGCGGTTTCGATATGTCTTGAATAGCCAAGGTGGGGAAGCACAGATGCATCTTAAATTAAAGCTGATCATTATGATAGATGTAGCGGTGATGTTTGCGGCAACTACATTCCCTATGCTCCGTATAACCTATGCGTCTAACCCAACTGCTGTAAGTTCAACACCATACTGGAGTTATCGGTGGGGTTATCCATCAATGCTCGAAGATAATTCTTGCGCCCCGCCTTGCTGGTTTGGCCTAACACCTGGTAAGTCTTCTACTAAAGATGCCTCACAGTTCATAATAACTCATTTAAATAATGGCGGCCCATCTCTAGGGAGTGAGCTAGACTCTGCGACAGGATATGTTATCAATGGGGATTATTCTTTTTTTGTTGGGCCTGAGACTCGAACAGATAGAATTCCGTATTATAGTCATATCGCTATAAATGAAAAAATCATTAGCTACATTAGTGTAGGAATCAATGCCTTAGTGACGATGAAAGATGTTATTCGGATACTGGGATTACCCGATTACGTTTATCTGACAGAGAGCCAAGTCACTTCTCTTGATCTGATTTACGTAGATGAACTGGTGCGTGTGTCTCTAATGAATCCCATTAAATCCATACAGGGTGTACCCGACGGCTGTAGCTTAACTATTCTTGGCGACATTTTTCTTACTGAATACATCACCTACTTCTCGCCGCAGGCCGCCCACGAACCTGCTCCCTGGTCACCGGAAAATGCGCCACTTCAACCTGCTTTATTAGAAACGAGTTTTGACCGTGACTATTTCCCTCAGTATATGATCTCGCCTAAGCTGCTTGAAGAATGGTTAAACAGCAGCGAAGACATTCCTTGTGCAGAACTATGGGCGAATTTGCCCGAAACAACTCCCGTGCCTATGCCGTCTTTAGTACCCACTGTGACTGTTACATCTGCGCCATAAATCAGATAAGAGGAAACATAATGACCATCAATGATGCGCTGGACGCATTGATTGCTCAGAAGCCACAAACACTACAGACACTTAATGACTTGATCGCCCAACTCCAATCCGAAACCATTGTTTCTCCTGACCCTGAACTGTACGAAGCGCCAACCTATGACGATGCTACCGGCATCTGGGCGCTGAAACAGACGACCGCCAATGTCGATGGCGAATACGTGGGCGAGTACCATTTGCCCGCGCTGGACGTGTGTTCTGCCGTGAATACACTCAATCCCATAAGTTTTTCGCCGCCGGCAGCGCCAAATCCCCCGGCGCGGGTGCTGCCGCCCGGCGCAGACTCGGCTGCCGGCTGGGTAAGCCTCGCCTCGCTGCTGGATTTGATCGGCCAATCGTTCCAGGCGTTTGCCATTCGCAGCGCAACGGCGTTTGAGGTGCGAACCACTGTAACGATGTGTCCCGATGCAACCATCAGTTTTGTCGCGGCCAGCAGCACGACGCAGGAAGGCACGACGCATACCGTCGTCGTGCGGCTGTCACTGTCCATCGGTTCGACGCCGCAGGAAATCCGCGTGCCGATTGTGGTTACAGGCGGTTCGGCCACCAGCGGCAGCGATTACACGCTGCAAACCACCGAAGTGGTGTTTCTGGTATACAGCGTGGATGGTACAACACAGAACGTGAGCCTAACAATTGCTGAAGATGCCCCGGTTGAACCGGCGGAAACGATCATTCTCGGTTTTGGTACGATCACCGGCCCCGCCGCACCGGGCGCAACGGCCAGCCATACCGTGACGATTGAGGCAGATCCGTGCGCTGATGGCACATTCTCTACCCATAATTATTTACACAATTTTACAGGGTGGGAAGGGCATTTCAATCGCGTTCGCACGTCGGTTCAAACACCGGTGGGCCAAACCGACTCAATTGCCGTCCTGCAGCCCGACCAGTATATAACGCTCAATCTGGGAGGCGAGCAGTGTATTCAATCGGTTCTGCTGTACCAGTATGATGCCTCAAGCACCAATCGTTATTGGAAAACCATCCGGGCTGAACTGCTGAGCGCTTCGGATAACATCGTTGAGGTTTTACAGACCAATCCATCCCTCGGCGGCGTTGGCTGCGGGCACATGAATCCTGTGACTTTTGCACCGACCGCACCCGCCCTGGCAGCGAAAATTCGCTTTGTCGGGGTAACATATGGCACCGGGCAGAGTGGGCAGGCGAATATCTTGTGGTGCGCGAAAGTTGTCCACCGCGATTAAGGATAAGCGGCATCCGCCCGAAAGGGTGAGCTTATCCCTCCTCACTCCCTCACCTTCGCCAGTACCAGCACGAAGCTGCCGCGTCTGTCCGGGTTGCCGTCCTCACCGCTGAAACGTGTCGCGCGGACGAAATACAGCCCGGAGCGCGGGCCATGCCACCAACACACCGGAGCTGCCCGCTGCACCCTATCAGTGCCGCGCTCCTGCGGTGTTCGGGTCGGGTTTAGCGTCAGTCGCAGTTCATGAATTTCGGTTTCAGGCTGGCTGATACGAGTCGTCTGAGACTTTAGCGCCCGCGCCGGTCATACCAGCACGGGACATTAAGCGCCTGGGCCACATACAGCCCGGCGGCCTGTAAATCCGTATGGACATCCTGCGGCTGAAGCTCGACCAGTAAATCGCTGTTATCCTGCCGGGGCAGTTCGCCGCCCTCGCCCACTTCCAGCAAAAAGCGGAACCTGCCGCTAATCAGCAGCGCATTGAGTTCGCCATGCTGCGACACCGCTTTTTTGCCCTTTTTGCCGACAATCTGGCTGACATAGATAGACTGGTAGGCGTCAGGCGTCAGCAGCCAGCGTTCGCGGCGGCCTTTACAGCCGGCAATCGTGCGCGCGGCGGGATTAATGACAATACGATTCGGTACGAACAGCAGTTGATAGAGGGTATACCCCATGCCGCCGACCAGCAGCACGGCGACCGCCAGCCCCAGATAGGGCAGAAATTCCGGCCTGGGCAGCGCGATCTGGCCTTGCAGCGTCAGCAGGCTGAGCGCCACGTAAACGGCCACCAGCAGCCCATACCACAGAAAACGCAGCACGCGCGACCGCGCCCAGCGGCCATCCCGGTGGAATTCCAGGCTGTCGGTTTTCGTCAGCGTCCATTCTCCCAGTCGCAGCGGCAGGGGCGGCAGCGGCGGCGCGGGGGACGGCGCGGTTTCTGCCGGCGTGATGAAGTTAAACGGGCGGTTTAAAGCGCCGGCCAGCGACCGGCCAGCCTGGAGCGCGATATCACTAAACATGGTACTGTCGGGATAACCGGTATCCGGCCAGCGTGCCATCTCGCACCACCGGCTGCCGCGGGCGGTCGCCAGTTCGGCGTCCAGCAGCAGACCCAGATGCCAGGCTTCGTCCTGCTGCGACCAACCCAGCACCACCCGCTGAATCTGATCGCTGGTTAACACGCCGGTATCCGGCAGGCGGCGCTTTTGCGCGAACATCGAAACATAATGAAGCGGCTGGCCGGGCGCAGCTTCGGCCAGCACCTGTTCCTGACCGCCGCCGTTGGCAATCAGGCGCCAGCTCTCCGGCTTCATTTCAATGGTTAGATTACCCGCAGCGGAAATTCGATCCATGATTCTATTCTTTTGATGCCATCGAAAACGACTCTGCCAGTGTACCCCGCCAGGCGGCGGCTGACCAGAGTCGTTTTCTTAAGGGACAGATGAGCGCGCTCAGGCTTTGTCGTCCGGTTCGGCCTTCTTATCGCTGGTCGGCACGACCTTTTTCACCGTCGCTTCGACTTCATCCACAATCGAATTGAACAGCGAACGATAGCCGCTCAACATCTCCTCGACGGCGCTTTTACCATGTGTGCGCACGCCTTCGGGGATCAGGCTTTCCAGCGCCTTGCCGGCTTCTTCCAGCGCCTTCTTCTGATGATCCATAAACTCGTCCAGCGCCTCGCCAACCGGTGATTTACCAACGGCGGCTTCCACGCTGCCGACGACTTCCCCGGCGGCTTTTTTCGAAGTCGCCGCTGCCTTCGTCGCCGCTTTTTTGGTCTTCACGGCGGCTTTCTCAGCCGCCTTCTTGGAGCTGCTGACCGCCTGCTTGACGGCCTTCTCGGTGTCGGCGGCGGCCTTGGTCGCCGCTTTTTTAGAAGTCGAGGCGGCCTTCGTCGCGGCTTTTCGGGTGCTTTGCACCGCCTCCACGACGGCTTCCTGGGTGGTTGCGGCAGCTTCCTGAGCGGCGCCCACCACACCTTCAACGGCTTTTACGGTTGTATCCTTGATTTCGTCTGCGGCCATGATGTTTGGGGTAACCCCCTCCTTTTTATATTTAACAATACTTTAATTTCACCATAAGAGGGATTGGATGCACTCCGATAGTGCCCTCTGTCCTGTAGACCCGGTGACGTTTGTCACAGCGAACGTCCCGCAATATACCGCGCCAGCAGGTCTTTCCGCACGAACAGGAAGATCACCAGCGCGGCCAGGAAACCGGTCAGGTGCGCCAGGGTATTCACCCCGCCGTAGTCCTGACCCTGTACCAGCACATCCAGCGAGGGAAGTGTGTTGGAAACCAGAAAAAACAGCAGCAGCGTCCAGGCGGGCAGCCTGATCGTCGAGCGCCACAGCGGCGCGCCGCGCACGCTTTTCAGCCCGGCGAGCTTCATCACCAGCACCACTGGCAGGCGCAGCACCACACCGATGCCCCAGAAACAAACCACCATCGCGCCCGGAAACAGGATGAGATACGCCCCCATCACGCCGGAGATCGCGCCGGACGCGCCAATGCCGGGGATGTCCGCCTGCGCCCGGTTCAGGACATCCGAGCCGATGTTCGCCACCATGCCCGCCAGCAGATAGAACACCAGATAGCGCCAGGGGCCGCAGGCATCTTCGACACGGCGGCCAAACGTCCACAGGTAAATCATGTTGCCCAGCAGATGCCACAGGTCGGCGTGCATGAACATGCTGGTGAAGGTCGCAAACGCGCCAATGCTCACCCCTTCCCGCAGGAAAATGCCGCGATAGCCATACGTCCAGATTTGCCGCACATAGCTGTACAGCAGATCATAGCCGCTGGCGTCACCTAAATCCAGCCGCTGCGCGCCCTGGTACAGGTTCGGCGCCTGCCAGGCGATAAACACCAGCGAATTGATAACGATCAGTACCAGCGTTACCCAGGGTATGGTCTTATACCGCACGGTGCCGGTGTCGCTCAACGGCATCGGCGTGATGATCGAACGGGCAAACAGCGTGATCAGAATATAAAAGAGGAAGATGAACAGCAGCAGCATACGGCTTCCCCGGTCAGTCAAAAATTTCGTTGATGGATGGGATGTAAAAGGCCGGCGGCGTTGGATTGGTCAGCAGGCCAATGGCCGTAGCAAAAACCAGATAGAAGGCCAGCGCCAGCAGCGCCAGCCCACCCACACCGAACAGTAGCCGCACGGCCAGCGGCAGCACCGGCAGCGCCGATACGTCGGGATTCGCGGGAGCCTGCCCGCCCAGCCAGCGCGCTAACGGCTGCTGCTGGGGCGACGAGGTGGCCGTCACCAGCAGATAACCACCCAGCAGCCCCAGTCCAACCCCTGCCCAGCGCGGCGTACCCAGATGAAGCAGGTCTAAACCGGCGTCCTGCCAGCCCAGCAGCAGGAAAAACACACCAATACCCACCGCTTCGCGCAGCGCCAGCAGGGTGCTGCCGCGCTCGCGGTCGGACAGGGTGGGCTTAAACTGGCCGAGTTTGGTATCCGCCAGCCGGCCCTCCGACGATTTTAAGCCCAGCCGCGCCGCCTGTTCATAATAACCGCGCGCGGCGTGTTCATCTTCAAATTCTGTATACAGATCACCCAGACGTATCAGAAGCTTCTGGCTTTTGGGATGGGTGGCGATGGCCTGGGTCAGAATCTCCTGAGCGTCCTGCACCTGACCACTCTTCAGGAAGTAATCCACGATGTCTGATACCAGTGCATCATCCGCCGCTGGCAGCACCGCCAGCCGCCGCCGCAGGTCATCCGCCTCACTGTGCTTGCCTTCACGGCGCAGCAGATCAATGGCTGTCAGGTAGATGGAGGGGTGAGTCGTACCGGCGTCCAGCGCGCGCCAGACCAGTTCTTTAGCGTCGTCAAAGTATTTAAGCCGGGATAGCTGGCGCACCGCGCTGCCCAGCGCCAGTTCGTGATCGGGCTGTTCTCGCAGCACGCGCACCCACTGTTCAATCGCGCCTTCCACGTCGCCAGCATCCAGCAGTTTTTGCGCCTGCGTCAGATAAGCTTCCATGTTTTTACCGGCGCCGGGGCGCGACCTGGGTAGCATGGCGGCTATCGAGGCGGGGGCTGAGAGCGGCGGGGATGGCGGCGCGCCGTTCGACCGGGCGGCCAACTGCTCACGCAGCGTCAGGGCATGGCGATTGTTGGGGTTCAGCCTCAGGGCGCGGTCGAGACACTGGCCCTGTTTCATCGGGTCGGCTACTGTGCGCGACAGCCACACCCACGCCATATCATTTTCAGGGTCGAGGCGCAGTGATTCGGTGAGCAGCCGGCGCCCTTCAACCAGATTTTTTTGCTCTCGAATGGCGGTCACGCCGGCGCGATACAGCGTTTGCGCATCAGTCACGGTGTCCCCCCGTTTGGTATGACCTGTTTTATATTATAGTCTATCCTGTATCCTATGCCTGACGATTCGCCGCCATTTGTGAGGAAAATGATCGGAACTGCGGCAGAATCGCTTGACATGAGTAAAATACCTGTGTTATAGTGTATTCATATTATGCGCTTAAGCGGTTAAACGGGTAGAACGACTAAAGGAGACAGCATGGCCGACCGTGAATTCGTCCTGGCGCCGCCAACTTCAACCATCAAGGTGCAGATTGCGCTGGACCCGGTTTACAGCGCGCTCAATAGTTTCGCGTTACTGGCGACGCACGAGGCACGCTCCGGTCTGGGCGAATGGGTTGTCCGAACGGCGGCGCTGCTCCCGCCTGATCTGATGCACCGTCACCAGTTGATCTTCCAGACTGAACTGTACAATATCTGTGAAATCCGAAGTGACCATGCAACCTTCCCGGCCTATCTGGACGCGCTGGCTGCCCTTGAC
>JARKOK010000488.1 GCA_029975765.1 Aggregatilineales bacterium | reverse complement strand
CTGAACGACGATCCTGATGTATTTCGCGTTCTGGCGGTGGGTGATTCGTTCATGTACGGCATGTACGTCCACAACCCGCTGACGTTCCCGGCGCGGCTGGAAGAAACGCTGAACGAACGGCTGAAGACACGGGTGCAGGTGCTCAACGCCGGGATGCCGGGTTACACCATTACCGATGAACTGGAATACCTGCGCGATAAAGGGCTGGCGCTCCAGCCGGATTTAGTCATCCTCGGTTTTTACACCAACGACGTGTTTGACCTGTACCCCACCATGCGGCAGTATTTCGCGCGACCCGTCGTGATGCAGGCCGCGCAAACACCCCCCACCCCGGCCACGCCGCTGCAAGCCTTTCTGCGTGACAACGTGGCGCTGTATTCGCTGCTCCGGCAATTGCGCGGGCAGGTCGGGCAGGCGCAGCTTGAGGCGGAAATCAACCGCGTGACACCCACCGTGCCGGGGCTGCACCGCACCTATCAGGACTTAACCTTCCTCACGCCGGACGCGCCGGAGTTTCAGGCTGAATGGCAGACCTATGAGGCCGCGCTGCGGGAAACCTTCGCCCTGCTCCGTGAGCATGACATTCCGGCGGCGATGATCGCATGGCCCGATCTGTCGCAGCTCCCCACCGATGGCGGCCTGCCGGATGTGCCGCAGCGGGCGCTGGCGCGTATCACGGGTGATGAGGGCGTGCCGTTCCTCGATCTGCTGCCGGTGTACCGCGCCGCCGGGGATATTCCCGAACTGTACCTGATGGCCTACAATCCCAACGCCCAGGTTGACCCCACCGCGCCGGATGCCGCCGTGCAGAGGTACTCCGGCGACGGCCACCCCTCCCCCTACGGCCATCTCGTCGCGGCGCGGGCGCTGGCCGATGTGCTGATCGAAAACGGCATCGTGCCGGATTAGTTCAAAACTTGCGCCGCGCGGCGGGGTTTTAGTATGTTGAACAACCAGGGGAACGCCGCGTGGGAAAAGGTCGTTTGCGCCCGCCGAACCGAGTATAATGATCGTCGCTATGAAAGAACCCGTAATATCTTCATCACCCCGCCGCGAACGCGGGCTGATCGTGGTGGCCGCGCTGCTGGCGATAATGCAGGGCAGCGCGGCCTGGCGGGCGCTGCATATCCCCGGTGAGCAGGTCAGCCTGCTGCCAGGGCTGGAAGCGGCTGCCGGCGCGGGCTGGGCGTTAGCAGCGGCGTGGGTTATGGTTATACTGCTGCGCCGCCGCCCGCGCGCCCGCTGGTATGCGACCGGGCTGCTGGCAGGTTTTGCGCTGTACAGCCTGGGGCGGCTGGCCGTGTTCGCCCAGGCCGATTACGACCGCCAGCGCCTGCCGTTTTTAGCCGTCGCCACCGCTGCCGTCCTGGCCGTCCTGGTGGCCTACGTCGCGCGTTCCGCACAAGTAGACACAACGGAGAAGGAACTGAATGGCCGCAAATCCCAAGATTGAAGAACTGCGCAATAAACGCGCGCTCAGCCGGGCCAAAGGCGGGCCGGAGCGCATTAAGAAACAGCACGAAGCCGGACGCAATACCGCGCAGGAACGGCTGGATATCCTGCTCGACCCCGGCAGCTTCCGCGAACTGGATGCGTTTGTCACGCACCGCTCGCACGATTTCGGGCTGGACAAAAAGAAATTCCTGGGCGACAGCGTGATTACCGGCTGGGGCACGATCAACGGGCGGCTGGTGTACGTTTATTCGCAGGATTTTACCGTCATCGGCGGCAGCCTGAGCGAAGTTCACGCGCAGAAAATCTGCAAAATTATGGAAATGGCGCTGAAAACCGGCGCGCCGGTCATCGGTCTGAATGACAGCGGCGGCGCGCGAATTCAGGAAGGTGTGGTCAGCCTGGGCGGTTATGCCGATATTTTCCTGCGGAACACGCTGGCAAGCGGTGTCGTGCCGCAGATCAGCCTGATTATGGGGCCGTGTGCGGGTGGCGCGGTGTACAGCCCGGCGCTGACGGACTTCATCATCATGGTGAAGGATACCAGCTATATGTACATCACCGGGCCGGACGTGGTGAAAAGTGTCACCCATGAAGAAGTGACCCATGAAGAACTGGGCGGCGCGATGATACATGCCACTAAGAGCGGCGTGTGCCATCTGGTTGCCGAAACCGAAACCCATGCGCTGCTGCTGGTACGCGAGCTGATGACCTACCTGCCGCAGAACAACATGGAAGACCCGCCCTACGTGGCGACCAGCGATGACCCCCTGCGGGCGGACGCCGAACTGGATACGATCATCCCGGACAACCCGAACAAACCTTATGATGTAAAAGAAATTATCGCGCATGTGGTGGATGAGGGCGTGTTCTTTGAGATTCACCCGTATTACGCGGCCAACATCGTGGTGGGTTTTGCGCGGCTGGGCGGCCACAGCATCGGCATTATCGCCAACCAGCCAATGGTACTGGCCGGCGTGCTGGATATTGATGCCAGTGAGAAGGCTGCGCGGTTTATCCGCTTCTGCGACGCGTTTAATCTGCCCATCATCACGTTTGTGGACGTGCCCGGTTACATGCCCGGCACGGTGCAGGAATATGCCGGCATCATTCGTTCCGGCGCGAAACTGGTGTATGCCTACAGCGAAGCCACCGTACCGAAGCTGACCGTCACCACGCGCAAATCCTATGGCGGAGCGTACTGCGTGATGAGCAGCAAACACCTGCGCGGCGATCTTAATCTGGCGTGGCCGTCGGCGGAAATCGCGGTGATGGGGCCGGAAGGCGCGGTGAGCGTAGTGTTCCGGCGTGAGATTGACGAAGCCGAAGACCCGGCAGCGCAGAAGGCCGAACTGACCAACGAATACCGGACTAAATTCGCCAGCCCGTATGTGGCCGCCGAACGCGGTTTCATTGACGACGTGATCGAACCGCGTGATACTCGCGCCCGGTTGATTAACGGTCTGGAAGTGTTCCAGAACAAACGCGACAGCAATCCCGCCCGCAAGCATGGCAATATTCCGCTGTAGAGCTGTGACCGGTCGTGTCTTTACGGTGAAGGGAGTGTAGGTATGGTAAGCAAACAAACCGAGCAGACCAAAATCAAAAAGGTGCTGATCGCTAACCGGGGCGAGATTGCCGTGCGTGTGATTCGTGCCTGCCGCGATCTGGGCATCCAGACGGTGGCGGTCTACTCGGACGCCGACCGCAACAGTCTGCATGTGCGGTACGCCGACGAGGCCTACCACATCGGCGGGCCGCAGCCGCGTGAAAGTTACCTGGTGATTGACAAGCTGATTGACGCGGCGCGTAAAGCCGGCGCGGACGCGATTCACCCCGGCTACGGCTTTCTGTCCGAGCGGGAAGAATTCTCCGAGGCTGTTACCGACGCCGGTTTCATTTTCATCGGCCCGCCGCCGCACTCGATCCGCGTGATGGGTGATAAACTGGCCGCGCGTGAAACGGTCAAACGTGCCGGCGTGCCGGTCGTGCCCGGTACGGAGATGGGTTTAACCGACGACGAGCTGATCGCGGCGGCGCAAACGATCGGGACGCCGCTGCTGGTGAAGGCGGCAGCCGGCGGCGGCGGCAAAGGCATCCGCGAGGTGCGCGATCTGGCCGATCTGCCGGGGCAGCTTCAGGTGGCGCGGCGCGAGGCGGAAAGCGCCTTTGGTGATGGCCGGGTGTATCTGGAAAAACTGCTGGAAGGCGCGCGGCACATCGAGTTTCAAATTCTGGCGGACATGCACGGCAATACGATTCACCTGGGCGAGCGGGAATGCAGCATCCAGCGGCGGCATCAAAAGCTGGTGGAGGAGTCGCCCAGTTCGTTCATGGACCCGGAACTGCGGCGGCTGATGGGGGCGATGGCGGTCCGCGCCGCCAAAGCGGTGCATTTCATCAACGCCGGCACAATTGAGTTCCTGGTGGATAAGGATAAAAATTTCTACTTCCTGGAGATGAACACACGCCTTCAGGTGGAACACCCGATCACCGAACTGGTCACAGGCATTGACCTGGTGAAAGAGCAGATTCGGATCGCGCGCGGGCGGCGCATGGGGCCAACCGACAGCGTGCTGGAGCCAAAAGGCTGGGCGATTGAATGCCGTGTTAACGCCGAAGACCCGTACCAGAACTTCATCCCCTCCACCGGTACGATCACCACGCTGACTGTCCCGACCGGGCCGGGCGTGCGGGTGGATACCGGCATCTACAGCGGCTACGAAGTGACACCCTATTATGACAGCCTGCTGGCAAAACTGATCTGCTGGGGCGAAGACCGCGCCGAGGCCATTCTGCGGATGCGGCGCGCGCTGGACGAGTTCACGCTGATGGGTATCAAACACAACATCCCCTTCCACCAGAACCTGATGAACAGTTTCAGTTTTCTGTCCGGGCGGTTTGATACCCGCTTCGTGGAGGAACGCTTCAGTATGACAACCTATGAAGAGCCGTTTAAGGACTCTGACCTGGAAACGGCGGCCATCGCCGCGACGTTGTTCGCGCACCGGCAGCGCCAGCTTGCCAGCCAGGTAGTGCAGCGCGGCTCGCGGGATACCAGCAACTGGAAGTGGGTTGGCCGTTGGGAGCGAATGCACCGATGAAATACCTGACCACCATCAACGACAAAACGTTTGAAATTGACATTCAGGGCGACGGCACGCTGCTGGTTAACGGCGAACAACGCGATGTGGATTTCCGCGCGCTGGGGCCAGCGTTTTATTCGATCATCATGAATCACCTGTCCTACGAACTGGTGATCGAGGAACGCGAAGAGCATGAGATTGAAGTCTTTATGCAGGGGCGCATGTATGACGCGCGGGTGATGGATGAACGCGCGCAGCTGCTGGCGTCACGCTCGGCGCTGCTGATGTCCAGCAGCGGCGAAGTGAACGTCAAAGCGCCGATGCCAGGTCTCGTCGTGGCAGTGCCCGTACCGGAAGGTCAGGCCGTCAAGAGCGGGCAGACGGTCGTCATCCTCGAATCCATGAAGATGCAGAACGAACTGAAAGCCCCGCGCGACGGCACGCTGCAAAAAGTCCATGTCGAAGCCGGCCAGACGGTCGAGCAAAACAAGGTGCTGGTGACAATTACGTAGTAGTTGATGAGTAAAAAAGTTCCGAGTCCCGAGTTGAAAGAGATGGTCGGGCGGTATAAGCTACTGCTACGCTTAACTTGCCGCATCGTGCCTTAATGAAACGCGCTTTTCATATGACTCGGAACTCGGAACTTGGAACTCGGACCGGCCACATCGTCTGGTTGGCCGCCCTCGCTGCCTACATCCTGGCCGGGACGGCGCTCGTACCGTTTCACGGCGACGAAGCCACGCAGATATACATGAGCCGGGACTATGTTTACCTGTTCCTCGATCATGATCTGAACCGCGTCCTCTACCATCCTGACCCGGCCAGCCCCACCGAACAGCATTTGCGCCTGCTCAACGGCACGCTGCCCAAGTATCTGATCGGGCTGGCGTGGCACGCGGGCGGGCTGTCCCCGGCTGACCTGAACGAACAGTGGGACTGGGGCGCGGACTGGCATTACAACCAGCAGACCGGCCATGCCCCAACACCGGAACGGCTGCAACTGGCGCGCTGGTCGTCGGCGCTGCTGCTGGCAGCCGGCGCGGCGCCCATGTTCTGGCTGGGGTGGGCGCTGGGTAGCAGGCGGGCGGCCTATTTCGCCAGCCTGTATTACGCGCTCAATCCGGCGCTGCTGCTCAACGGTCGCCGCGCCATGATGGAAGGTGGGGTCACGCTGTTCAGCCTGCTGGTAGTGCTGACAGGCGTATGGTGGATGAAAACCCTCACCCCTGCCCTCTCCGCTGCCGCGTCAGGGAGAGGAAAATCGCACAGATGGCTGGCGGCAGCGACGTTAGGCCTTACGGCGGGGCTGGCGCTGGCAAGCAAACATACCGCGCTGCTCACAGTGGCGGCAGTCTTTGGGGTAACAGGCGGATATTCGATTTACCGTTGGGTAAAAGATTCACGCGCGGGGACACGATCTGCCGCGTTCCTCCAGGTGATCATGGCAGCGTTCATCGTGGCAGCGGTGTTTCTGGCGCTCAATCCAGCGTGGTGGAGCGCGCCGCTCCAGATGCCTGGCGTAGTACTGCAACTACGGGCGGAACTGCTGCAAACTCAGGTGGAGGTGTTCGGCGGTTACGCCGGCCTGGCGGAGCAGATCGGCGGCTTCTGGCGGCAGGTGTTCGTCGCGCTGCCACAGTATTACGAAGTGGCCGGGTGGGAAACCTACATCGGCGACCAGATCACCCGCTACGAAGCGTCGCCCTGGCGTGGGATAAGCGTGGGCGGGTCGGCGACAGGCGGCGTCCTGCTGGGGGTTATGATGGTAGTCGGCGTATGGGCGCTGCTTCGCGGGCGAGGCAGGACAGCCGCGCGGCTGGTGGTCGGCGTATGGGCGCTGGTCGTCATCGTGGCAACGCTGGTCTTGACGCCGCTGGAATGGCAGCGATACTATCTGCCGGTTTACCCGGCGGTTGGCCTGCTGGCGGCGGTGGGAATGGATTATGTTATACAAATGCTGTTTAGCCGCCGCGATGCCACGATAAAAGAGGAAATTACGTAGGGGAGGGTCTGAGACCCTCCCCTACAGATTACACAGGTTAAATGTCGGATATGCCCTACTGGTTACAGGATACACTGGCGGCGCTGCCCGCCCTGGCATGGATGTTTATCGGCGTGGGGCTGCCCTGGGCGCTGGTGGCGCTACCGCGCCATGACTGGCGTGACAGACCGGTGGTGGCGCTGCTGGCGCTGGCGTTCGGCCCGGCGCTGGTGACGGCGTGGCTGTTCGCGCTGGGAAGCTGGCAAACGCCGCTGCTGCGGCTGGAATGGATTTTAAGCGGAACGGCGGTGATCGCGGCGGCAGGCTGGGTGTGGGGGTGGCGGAAGAAAATGCTCACCTCTGCCTCCTCCGCTGCCGCGTCAGGGAGAGGGGAGAGTTTATACCGGCTTACCCCGGACGAAAAGCTGCTGATCGCGCTGATCGCGGCGGCGCTGGTGGTGCGCTGGCTGGCGGCGGCGTACTGGCCGTTCACGGCCTATGACGCGCTGTGGGTGTACGGCTACGAAGGGCGGCTGTACACGCTGCTCGGATACATCCCCAACACGATTGGTTACTACCCGCAGTTTTTGCCGCTGCAATACACCTATTTGCAGCTGGTCACCGGCGGCGGCATCAACGATCACACGGCGCGGGCGGTGATTCCGTTCCTGCATCTGGGCAGCGTGCTGGCGGCCTACACCCTCGGCAGCCGCCTGTTCAGCCGGCGTGCCGGTCTTTACACGGCGGCGATCTGGGCGCTGTACCCGCATGTCGCGGAATGGTCGCGCTTTGGCGATCTCGAAATTCCGACGACGTTTCTGTTTACGGCGGCGGCGGCGTTCTTTTTGATGGCGTGGTTGGGGAAGTTGTCGGTCGTCAGTTCTCAGTTCTCAGTTAAAAACTCGGAACTCGGAACCCGGAACTATGCTCTGATTGCCGGGCTGCTGCTGGGCGCTGGCATGTGGACGAAGCCAACAATGGGCGCGTTCATCTGGGGCGTGGCGCTGCTGGCGGCGGTGGAGGCGGCGAGATGGATATATGGCCGCGTGGCAGGGACGCCTTATGACGTATCCCGGCGGGCGCGGGTGGTGCTGTGGACGGCGCTGGCGTGCGTGCCGCTGGGCGCGGTGTGGTACGTGCGAAATATCTGGCTGGGGCATGACCCGATTACCATGCCGACCGGCTTCTGGCTGACGCTGGCGGCGCGCAGCGGCGCGGAGTTCGGCTGGCCGCTGCTGGCGGTGCTGCTGCTGGCCGGCTGCGTGGTGCTGAAGCGGCATCTGGAGCGGCGGGTCATGGCCCTGGGGCTGGGACTGGCGCTGCTGCTGGCGGGAATCCTGCCTTCGATCATCGAACCCCGCCGCATGGCCGGGCTGGAATGGCTGGCGCTGGGGGCTGGCGCGCTGCTGCTGGCATGGGCGCTGCTGCCGGTGCTGCGCCGGCGGTGGCCGGATGAAGCGGCGGCGGTGGGCTGGGCGCTGCTGCTGGCGCTGCCCTATTTCGTTACATGGTTCTATTCGTACAGCTACCATTACCGGCTGTCATTCCCGATGGTGCCGCTGCTGATTCTGCCCTCGGCGGTCATTCTGGCGGGCTGGACGCGGGGTTTGTGGCAAAAACAAACACGTAGGGGAGGGTCTGAGACCCTCCCCTACAAACCGGCGCTGCGGGTGGTTTACCTCGCGCTGATTGTGCTGCTGGCCGTGCCGGGGGTGATCAACGCGCTGTACGACCCGAACGCCGGCTGGGACTGGCTGTGGTCGGACGAAATGCCGGACGATTTCAGCCGCTATGCTTCGGGCAATCAGGCTTTACTGGCGGTGGTGGATGGCCTGCAAACGTTCGAGCGCGAACACGGCAGGCCGCCGGTGGTGGTCGCGCCCGGTATCGTGCGGCTGCCGTTTTTCTTCCCAACGGCGGATATTCGCACCGACGCGCCAACCCGCTTAAACGAACTGGACGGCGTGGATTATTTCATCTACGGCACACCCGAGACTCGCGGCGCATACCAGGCGATTCCGCCGCAGCGGAATCAGGTCGTATCGGCGCTGGCGCTGGCCGATTACGACGGGGTGGATACCATCATGCGCAAAGCGTGGTGGAAAGACGATGGCAACTTTAACTACACCGTTTACGAGCTGCATCTGGAACGGCGCTTTGTCGAGTCCGAAAACGGCATCCGTCCTCAGGAGGGTGAGGTCGTCTTTGGCGGGTTCGCCCGCTATCTGGGGCATAACATCGGCGGGGACAGCTTCTGGCCGGGGCGCAAGCTCATTTTGAATCTGTTCTGGGAAGTGATCGCGCCGCCAGCCGCCGATTACATGGTGTATATCCACCTGCGCGACGCAAACGGCCACGTGTGGCAAAGCTGGGATGGGCCGGTAACCCGCAGCGGCGATGGCAACTATTACTCAACGCTGGTCTGGGAGGCGGGAGAATTTATCATTGACCGGCGCGACCTGACCCTGACCAACGCCGACACACCGACCGGCGACAAAAACTATCACATCGTCATCGGCCTGTATAACCTTGAAACCAGTGAGCGCGTGCCGATGACCATCAATGGCGAGAGCGCCGGGGATGGTTATACCATCCCGGAACGCCTCTCGATTGTGCCGCCGCCGTAGATCACACCAGCGCCAGCACCGCCGAGGACAGCTTTTGCTGCACCTTACGGCTGTTGAAGCGTGCCCAGGCCACCAGAAAATCCGCGCGCAGACTTAACGCCTGCGCTTCGAGGAAAGCCAGATATTCCGCCAGCGCGGGATTGTCCTCATCGAGCAGCCCATCCAGCCGTTCCCGTGCCACCGCGCCGTCGTTCAGATGGCCGAGGTAGTCCTGAATGGTCTTGATTTCGCCGATCACATCCGCCGCCTGCGGCCCCAGCACCTCCTGAAACAGCGACAGCAGATAGCGCAGCCGTTTGAACTCGATCCGCAGCGCGTGGAGTGTGGGGGTATCGGCGGTTTCCACAACCGTATCATAGGCACGCACGGCGGCCAGCCGGTCGTAGACCAGCATCGGCAGCGCGTGCTGCACGCGGTACGGCACCACCGTACCCTCAAAGGCTGGCTCCGGAGCAGGCTGCATCAACCAGTCACGAAAGGACTTCACAAAGCGGCGGTAGGTTTTGGTATCCAGATATTCGTTAAGTTCCGCGCGGACGGTGTCGCGGCGGCGCGCCAGTTCGTCAAGGACGGTCTGGAGGCTGATGCGTAACTCGCCATCCAGCCCGGCCTGATACTGCTGCAACTGCTCGATCATCACGTCCAGATCGCGCACCTCGCCTAACACCTGCCCCAGCGCGCGCAGGTGGGTATTATACTCGCGCACCGCCTTCTGTTTCAGATACGGTTTCAGCAGGCGCATCGCACTTCGCATCCGGCGAATCGCCACCCGCATATTATGCACATCTTCGATGTCTGCGCCGGTGCGGCTGCCAGCTTCATGCTGGAGCATCCGCGCCAGTTCCGCCAGCAGAATTTTCCGCCCGGCTTCGGCCATACTGTCGGTCGGCAGCACCGGACTGATAGCCGGTGTAATCCGTTCAATCTGATGAGCGGGGCTGTAAGCCATAGGGTTTTCCTTTTTGCTGCGCCAGACTGCAACTATTGTAATCAAAAATCGCGCTCTGGAAGAAATCGTAGGAAAGTCTTAAAGAAGGCTGCCGCCGGTTTTCGATTTCAACGCGCCTCAAAATAAAGGACGGTATAATCGGCCTGTAGAAATATGAACCGGATTGAGCGTAATCGTTAGAAAATGAGGCGATGATGTTTGACAAACACAGGCTGGATGAACTGACGCAGGCAGTTGAGCAGTGGGAAAACGGCACCTTAAAAAAGGCGCTTGACCGGATGCCGGAACGGCGCGAGGCGTTTGTCACGCAGTCGAGTGTGCCAGTCGAACGGCTGTACACACCGCTGGACGTGGCTGATTTCGACTATCTGCGTGATCTGGGGCTGCCGGGTGAATATCCGTTCACACGCGGCGTCCATGCCAGCGGCTACCGGGGCAGGCTGTGGACGATGCGCATGTTCGCCGGTTTTGGCACGGCGGAAGAAACCAACGCGCGTTACAAATATCTGCTGGAACAGGGCAACATGGGGCTGTCGGTCGCGTTCGATCTGGCGACGCTGATGGGCTACGACACCGACGCGCCGGCAGCGTTGGGCGAGTTTGGCAAATGCGGCGTGGCTGTCAGTTCGCTGAAGGACATGGAAATCCTGTTTGACGGCATCCCGCTGGGTGAAGTATCCACCAGCATGACGATCAACAGCCCGGCAGCCATCATCTGGGCGTTTTACATCGCGGCGGCGGAAAAACAGGGCGTGCCGATGCACCAACTGCGCGGCACGCTGCAAAACGACATCCTGAAGGAATACACCGCGCAGAAGGAATTCATCTTCCCGCCCGAACCCTCGATGCGGCTGGTGACGGACACCATTGAGTTTGGCGCGCAGCATTTGCCGGAATGGAACACCATCAGCATCAGCGGCTACCATATCCGCGAGGCCGGCAGCACCGCCGTGCAAGAGCTGGCCTTCACGCTGGCCGATGGGCTGGAATATGTGCGCTGGGGGCTGGCGCGCGGGCTGGAGATTGACGACTTCGCGCCGCGTCTGAGTTTCTTCTTCAACGTACATAACGACTTCTTCGAGGAAATCGCCAAGCTGCGGGCGGCGCGGCGCATCTGGGCGCGGGAGATGAAAGAGACGTTCGGCGCGAAGAACCCGCGTTCGTGGCTGATGCGCTTCCACACCCAGACGGCGGGTGTCAGCCTGACGGCGCAGCAGCCGGAAATCAATCTGATACGGGTGGCGCTGCAAGCGTTAGCAGCGGTGCTGGGCGGGGCGCAGTCGCTCCACACCAACAGCATGGACGAGGCGCTGGCGCTGCCCAGTGAACACGCTGTCACGCTGGCGCTGCGAACGCAGCAGATCATTGCTGAAGAAAGCGGCGTGGTGAATACGGTTGACCCGCTCGGCGGCAGCTACTTCGTCGAGGCGCTGACCAACCAGACCGAAGCCGCCGTCTATGAGTATTTCCGCCGGATAGACGACTTCGGCGGCGTGATTCCGGCGCTGAAGGCCGGCTTCTTCCAGCAGGAAATCGCCGACGCCAGCTACCGCCACCAGCGCGAGGTGGACAGCCGCGACCGGACGATTGTCGGTGTTAATCAATATGTGAGCGAAGAAGCGCCCGGCATCCCGATCTTGCAGATGGATCCGCAGGGTTACGCGCGGCAGGTGGCGCGGTTGCAAACGCTGCGCCGGGAACGGGATAACGCGGCGGTCGAACGGACATTGAACGCGCTGCGTGAGGCCTGCGCCGGTACGGCTAACACCATGCCCTATCTGCTGGACTGCGCCCGCGCCTACTGCACGCTGAGCGAAATCACCGATGTGATGCGCGAGGTGTTTGGGGTGTATCACGAGCCGGCGTTTGTGTAGATGAGAACGGGGGCAAGGCGCCCACCGCAGCAGCAAGGGAAATAAAAACGTGGACAGCGAAGTCTTAATTGACGTGATAACGCCCCTCGGTTTTCGGGTACACTGTTATCAGACCTACTGGCAGGAAAAGATTCTCGCAAGCCATCCGGTCATGGAAGGGCGGGTTGAGGATGTGAAACGGGCGTTAACAGCGCCTGATGAAGTCCGAATCAGCCGAACTGATGAAGAAGTGTATCTGTTTTATACATCGGATGAAAAACGACTGGTTTGCGCGGTGGCTCGTTCAGCAGAAGAGGATGGATTTCTCATCACAGCCTATCCAACTGACAGAATGAAAGCAGGGAAAACCGTATGGAAAAGATGAAGATTCACTTCGATCCGAATGACAACTCGCTAATCGTATGGTTTGATGAGCCGAAGGCTATGGCCTATCTGTCACCGATTGAGGAAGATACTCCGGGCGATTTTCATCTAATTAAGAATGAAGCGGGACAGGTGATCGGCGCAGAATTTCAGTTTTACCATTTGCGTCCCGGCAGTCTATCACTTGAGGTGGAAACTGCGCCGTTGGTTATTGAACAACTGCTGGCAATGCAAAACAAATAATCCAATACTTCTCAAAAGGGGGCAGCAGCATGGAACAGTGGGAATATCTGACAACCTTCGTGAAGGCTGACGCGAGGAACAAGACGGTGGGGGAGTTTTTAAAACGCTTCCGACCGGAGTGGAAAAACCCGCCGCAGTACACGCCAGAAGCGATGATGCCGGAACTGGATACGCTCGGCGCGCAGGGCTGGGAACTGATCCACATGGAGCCGGTCGCCAAAACCGGCAAAAAGGGCGATATATTATTTACCGGCGGCGGCGGCGATCACTGGAGCAATACCTATTTCTGTGTTTTCAAGCGGCGCAAACCCGTCATTTTGCCGTAAAATAGGGGTGGTCGTCAGTCAGTTATCAAGCGAGAAACAATGGACGCTCTACACCCCTCCCCGTTCCGGTCGGCGTGCCTGCGTTATGCATCGCTGGCCGCCCCCCCGGCGGCGCTGGTCGGGCTGATCGTGCCGCTGTTCCTGCTGCATGGCATGGAAACGGTCGCGCTGTTCGCCGCGCCGGAAGCCGGCGAACTGTCCATCGGCGCGATCTGTTTCCTGCTCACGATTCTGATCGCGTTCCCGATCTGCGTGATCGCCTACCGTCTGTACAGCCACCTGCGTGATGACCTGACCGACATCGAAAAGGTGATCGAGCGCGGGCGGCAGGACTGGATTGGCCGGCTGGCTGTCTCATTCGCGGTGATGTCCATCAGTGCGGTCGCGTGCGGTGTGGGCTTCGGGCTGATCGGCAGCGCCTTCACCAACGCGCGTGTGACGTACCTTATGGCGGTGGTCATCTGCGCGGCCTACAGCGGGACCGTCGGTTTTGCGGCAGCATATTACATCACTGGATTAGGGGAAAAAAATCTGCTGACGCTGGTTGGCGTGGTGGCGGCGGGCGGCATTTTTATCAGTTTTCTGGTCGCGCAGGATGACGAATGGTGGCGCGAGTCCATCAGTTTCCTGGGCTACGACCCCGGCTCAAGCATCGTCTTTAATCTGACGATCATCATGACCGGCCTGATCGCGCTGACCTTCTCGCGGGATTTGATTGACGATCTGCAAGTGCTGCATCAGATGGGACGCATCCCGCTTAACAGCTTCCGGTTTATCCGGGTGGGCTTAACGCTCATCTGCATCGGGATCGTCGGGATTGGTTTGTTCCCGACGGCGATTTCAGCATTAAGCACCTTCGTGCATAACGTCTTCGCGCACTCGATGGCGCTGCTGTTTATCATCGG
Source organism: Aggregatilineales bacterium (assembly GCA_029975765.1). Taxonomy (GTDB): domain Bacteria; phylum Chloroflexota; class Anaerolineae; order Aggregatilineales; family Phototrophicaceae; genus CFX2. Next base: position 13,042 of record JARKOK010000488.1, on the reverse strand, counting down.
CATGGTGGCGCTCGACCGCATCGCGCCGGACATTTATCCGGCGGCGTTCATCAGAGCGTCACGTATCGCCGGGGGGGTGTGCATCGCGGCGTTCGTCGCCTATTACGTACTGCGCATCATCAACTTTGTGACGCTGGAACTGATTCTGTTCATCTGCTTCGGCGTGTGGGTCTACCTGTTCAATCGTTATACGAAAAACTACATTCGCGCGCAGAACCCGCATGAAGTCCGGCGGGCGATACTTGGCGTAAGGCAGCTGCTGTGACCGGACGGGTGGTGCTGATTACCGGCGCGTCCAGCGGCATCGGCTACGCGGCGGCGCTGGCGTTCGCGCGGGCAGGCGATCATGTGGCGGCGACGGCCCGACGCGCCAACCGGCTGGAACAACTGGCGCAGGCCGTCAATACGCTCCCTGCCCCGCATGGCGAGATTCTCACCCTTACCGCCGATGTGCAGGATGCCGCCGCCATGCGCGAGGCTGTCCGGCAGGCGGTGGAACGCTTCGGGCGGCTGGATGTGGTGGTCGCCAATGCGGGCGTCGGGCATCGCGGCAGCCTGGCGGACGCCGCCGAACAGGACGTACACACCCTGCTGCGTACCAACATTGACGGCGTGCTGAATGTGATTCGGGCCGCCGTACCCGCCCTGCGGCAGACGGGCAGCGGGCAGATCATCACGATTTCGTCGGTGGCCTCTACCCTCCCCTCCCCGTATGCGGCGCTGTATGCCGCCAGCAAAGCGTTTGTTTCCAGCCTGGCGCGGTCGCTGCGGCTGGAACTGGCAGACGATCACATCGCCGTCACCGATTTTCTGATTGGCCGCACGGCGACGGAATTCAACGAGAAACGTCTGGGCGCGGGAAAACGTACCGGGCAGAACACCCCCACGATGAGCGCCGACCAGGTGGCGAATGCTATCGTTCAGGCGGCTGACCGGCGTCCGAACACAGTCACGCTCCGTCTGATTGACCGGCTGGTGTTATGGGGTAATATTCTGCTGCCGGGACTGATGGGGCGCATCGCCAAACGGCAGTACCGGTAGTGACAGCAGGTATCCATCGAAAGTCTGAACCGGCTGCGCCGAAGGCCGGATTTTCATCAACCGGCGCGGTATGCTATATTCACTTCATCAGGCAGCAAGGCACACATGGCAGACCAACTTCACATCATCGAAAACGAATTCTGGCAGATCGGCATTTTGCCGGATACCGGCGCATCGCTGGCGTTTGCGCGGGCGCGGCGCGGCGAGGACTGGGTGGATATTTTACGCCCCACGCCGGCCAGCGATTATGGCAGTTCGAGCAAATGCAGCAGCTTCATCATGCTGCCCTGGTGCAACCGGATAAAAGACGCGCAGCTGCGGTTCGGCAGCCAGACGTACCAGCTTAAACCCGCGCCGGACGATGGCACCGCCCGGCATGGCGATGTTCGCAGCCGCGCCTGGCGGCTGGAAGTGCAGGCCGGCGACCGGCTGCACCTGCGGCTGAATTCGCTGGACTACCCGGACATAAACTTTCCGTTCCGTTTTTCGGCGCGGGCGCTGTTCTGGCTGGAACGGCGCGACTTCGTGCTGTGGCTGTCGCTGAAAAACGAGGACATCTACCCGATGCCGGGCGGGTTCGGCCACCATCCGTATTTTGTGCGGCCCGGCGGGACGAATACGCCGGTGGTGCAAATCCCGTGCAGCCAGCAGTTTGAGCTGGTGGATTATCTGGCGGTGGACGCGCCCATACCGGTGAAACCGGCGCTTGATTTCCGCGAGCCGCGCGCGCTGGACGAGCGCGAACTGAACGATGTACTGACCGGCTGCCAGCCGGAGGAGCCGGTGCGTATCGTTTACCCGGCCTGGAAACTTCAGGTGGATATGCACAGCGACCCGGTGTTCCAGCATATACTGATCTTTGCGCCAGCCGGCCAGCCCTATTTTGCGGTTGAGCCGATGAGCAACGTCAACGACGGCTTCAACCTGTACGTCAACCGCATCCCCGGTTCCGGCGTGTTTGTGCTGCTGCCGGGTGAAGAAAAAAGCGGCATGGTGCGCCTGCGCCTGCGCGCGACGGAATAACACCGATCCAGCGGGGATTGACCGAAGGTGTAAACAGACCATGATTTCCGTAGGGGCGAACTGCCGGTTGGCCCCTACAGCACCCGGCCACACACGACAGCCTGACATATTTCAGCGGCTAACCGCCATCAAACGTTTCTCGGAAGGGAGAACATCATGGAAGGTTACTTGAATTCGTCTGCGCCCCGGCCTGACCTGCCGGAAGTCCGGGGGCTGGGCATCACGCCCGGCAACCCATTCGCGCCGTTTGTAATCGGCACAGTGGCCGTATCAGGGCTGGCGGTGGTCATCCTGCTGGGGCTGACGCTGTTCGCACCGGAAATTGATACCCGTTACAACGCCGGTCTGGTGCTGCTGTTTGTCGGGGCGCTCGCGCCGATTCCGGCGGCCATCCTGGTGATTTACAGCCGCAACTACGTCCGCATCCAGCGGATGCAGGCCGGCGATTACTGGGCGCACTGGACATATCCGGTGGAAACGCGGCGCGGCAACGAAGTGATGCTGGGGCAGTCCGGCATTTACTGGCCTGACCGGCGCAAGCTGGTGGATTTTAAAAGCGGCCTTGTGGAAGTCGAGCAGATGCCGGATGAACTGATCTTCCGCTACATCTACAGGCGCTATTCCAAATCTGCCACCTACACCGAACGCAAAGAGGAGCGTGTGCCCATTCCCTATAACAAAGTGGATGAAGCCGGCGAACTGGTACAGCGATACCGGAAAATCCTGGGCGTGCCGTCGGACTTCATTAACGACTCGTGGGTGGTAGCGTGGATCATGGGCGGGGTGATGCTCGCGGTCGTGCTGCTCTCTATTCTGCTGGTGCTGCCGCTGGAGTCCACCCGCAACCAGATCAAAAACGACGCCTGGGCCACCCAGTATTCAGCCACACGCGTGGTAGAAACCGCCATGCTGGAACGCGCCTTCGCGCCGGTACAGCGTGTGCTTGAACCGCAGTTCGCCGCTTTAAAGGCTGCCGGTGCGCGAACGTACCAGCCAGAGGAATTAGGCTTCAAGGCCGGTGACAACGTGCGCGAGGTCATCGTTGGTTTCTGCGTGCCGAGTGAGGCGTTCTACGTGCTGGTGTGGCAGAAACAGCCGGTGATAGACGGTTTCCTAGGCAGCGTGGGAGTGTACCACTACGTAGAGGGTGACTGGGGTTACGGCTGTATACCGCCGCTGTGGCAGCCGGATGGATTAAGAACCATCACCGAGGACTGGAATTACGTGTTCCTTAAGGCAAATCGCTCTGCCCTGGCGACCGCTTTTGCCTTAGAATTGCAAAAACTCGGCACACCAACGGCAGCGCCATAAACCTGAATTCGCAGGCGGTGCGTGTATGCCGGATGTATTCGCAGGGGCGGATTTTGAAACCCGCCCCTCCATCAAACTCTGAGGGCTATGACTTCTATTGTAACTACGACTCTGCTCCAGCCATTTACCATTGGCAGCCACAGCATCAACCCGCCGCTGACCCTCGCGCCGATGGCCGGGCATACCAATCACGCCTTCCGCACGCTGTGCCGCGCTCTGGGCGGCTGCGGCCTGGTATGCAGCGAACTCCTCAGCAGCAACATCCTGAAATACAGCAGCATCAAACGCAGCCTGCACCTGATGGATTGGACACCGGATGAGCACCCCTTCGCGGTTCAGTTATTCGGCAGCGACCCGGCGGTGATGGCCCACGCCGCCCGTATCGTGGCCGACTACGGCGCGGACATCGTGGACATTAATATGGGCTGCTGGGTGCCCAAGATCGCCAACAAAGGCGGCGGCGCGGGTCTGTTAAAGGATGTGTGTACGGCTGCCGCCGTCGTCGAAGCGGTGGTGAAAGCGGTGGATGTGCCGGTAACGGTCAAAGTACGCAGCGGCTGGCAGCCGGGTGAAACAACGGCGATTCCCTTCGCGCAGGCAGCGGAACAGGCCGGCGTGCAGGCGATTGCGGTTCACGCACGCTACGCCAGACAGGGCTTTCAGGGTGAGGCCGACTGGGATGTGATCCGGCAGATCAAGGAACGGGTCAGCATCCCGGTGATCGGCAACGGCGACGTGACCGACGCCGCCAGCGCGGCGCGATTGCTGCGTTTAAGCAGCTGCGATGGCCTGATGATCGGGCGGGCGGCGCTGGGTCAGCCCTGGATTTTCCGGCAGATTGCTCACGAATTACAGACTGGCGAACCGCTGCCTGAACCCACCCGCGCTGAACGCGCCGCCATCGCGCTGGAACATGCGCGCCGCACGGTCGCGGCAGCGACCACCTGCCCGGAACGGGTCGCTGTGCGGGAACTGCGCGGCCAACTGACGAAGTATACGCTGGACGAACCGGGGTCAGTTGCCGTGCGAAACCAACTGGTGCGCGCCGACTCGCTGGCGGACATCGAACGTATTCTGCTGCCGCTGGTGGAAACCGAACTCACGTCAGCGAATCTGCTGTAATTTCTGGAAGGAAGATGGGGTATGACGTATGGCTGTTACGGAAGCCCCCGTATACCGTGAAGTTTATCATTTTCTGGCATCGGCGCCTTCACATGAAGCCATCCTGGCATTTCGACCGTCAGAGGAACGAATGATCGCTATCGCGCTCGGTTTGTATCCGTGATATTGAAATTCCATTCGTTATCCGTATACAATACACCTGTCACGGTGATGCGCCAAAGGCCCGGCTCATGGCACAAAAACTCAACTCGATGCGCCTGCTCGAAAAACATAACATCCCCTATGAAGTGACCGAGTTCCCGGATACACTGCGCGACGCGGAAGAAATCGCGGAAGTGCTGGGTGTGCCGCCGTATCTGGTGTACAAAACGCTGGTGGTGCAGCCCGCCGAGGGCGGTAAGCCGCTGCTGGCGCTGATCGCCGCCAACCGGCAGCTTGACCTCAAGGCGCTGGCGGCGGTCAGCGGGCATAAAAAAGTCACGATGGCGGCGCACAGGGACGCGGAACAGCTTACTGGCCTGAAGGTCGGCGGCATCAGCGCGCTGGCGCTGACGCACAAAAACTGGCCGGTATTCCTCGACCAGCCGGCCACCCGGTTTGAACATATCCTCGTCAGCGCGGGACAGCGCGGCATGGATCTGCGTGTGCCCACGATGGCGCTGGTGCGCGTCGTAAGCGCCCGAATCGCGGACATCAGCACCGAGTAGAAAGGCGAATCCGATGACCTTCCGGCGGCGGTCGCGCGCGCCTAAAGTTGATCCGGGTATCAATACCCAGCGCACGGACGATCTGTTCAGGCTGACAAGTGAGGGCTACATCATCGCCCACGACATCGCCTCGCAGTATGAATACGCGCAAAAGCAGACCTGCCCGGACTGCGAGTGCCCGTTCCATGTCATCGCCCAGATTAATCGTTCCTTCCAGGGTTTAAACGAACTGGTCGCCGCCTGCCCCAACTGCGGCAAAAATGCCACCTTCATCTTCGACATCAGCAACGATGTCTACCAACGCTGGCTGGCGGAACGTCTGGGCGACCTGTATGTGCAGAACTATGACGGCCCGCCGCGTAAGGCCGCGCGCCGGTAAACGCCTAGCTCGGGTGTTCAAATACCTCAACATTATCCGCGCCGACAATGCTGAACAAGTCCGCGCGCAGATCGTCACAGTCCGCCGTTGTGTGGTTGGGGAACTCCATCGTGAACGACTGCCCCGCGCCCTCGACCACGATGCTGAAGCGATCCTGGCCGGGATATTTCGTCAGCACGCCGTGCAGGCGGCGCAGTTTGCGGCGGTCTTTCTCCGGGTCATCGGAACGCTGGAAATAAACCATCACCCACCGCTGAACGCGCGGCGGTTCCGCTTCCGGCGAGAAGTCCAGCATCTCCTCATCCCAGGCCGGATCGGGCGCGGCGGGCTGCGGCGCAAACTGGGGTTCCAGCGCCGGCACCGGGGCGGCCAGCGCGCCCTGCGTGGCCGGAGCCACCACCGTCACCACCGGCTCCGGCAGGTCATCCGGCGGCGGCAGTTCGCCCGTTTCCTCGTCAAAGGCCCAGGGCGGCGGTTCATCCAGCGATGGTGGCAGATACGGCTGCTCGGTCGGCTCGGCGGCCATCGCGCTGAGGTTCTGTGAGACCGAATCGCACACGATCTGCGCGTCACCACGTCCCATATCCAGCTTGCCGGTGACGACAATGACTTTTCCCTCATCCACCTGTTCGTGAAACTTGTCCCAGGTGCGCGGAAACAGCACGACCTCTATCGAAGCCGCCGAATCGTGCCAGTCCTCTAGCTGCACCACACCCATCATCTGGCCGTTTTTGGTGACAATCTTCCGCAGCGCCGCCACTTCGCCGGCGACTTTCACCGGCTTGCCCGCCCATGACATGCCATCCTCTTTTATCTGGGCTACGTCCTGCGTGTTGGAATGGCGCAGTACCTCGCGGGCCTTGTCCACCGGACGCCCCGTAACGTACAGGCCGAGCAGTTCTTTTTCCCACGTCAGCAGTTGGCGGTCGGTTACATCTTCCGCCGGCGGCAGTTTGAGCGTGTCGGCTACCCCGGCATCACCGCCGAACATGCTCATCTGGCCGATCTCTTTCGCTTTGTGATAATCGGCGCTGAAACTCAGCATCCGGTCGAGTGCCGCCGGATTGCATAACTGCGCGCGAGGCGCAAAAGCGTCCAGCGCCCCCACCTTGACGATACTTTCCAGGGTGCGCTTACCCACCTGCCGCAAATCCACCCGGCGGGCGAAATCTTCCAGATTGGCGAACGTCCCACCGTCGGCGCGCGCGTCCAGAATCGGCTGAAGCTGCCCTTCGCCCGCGTTCTTGATGGCGACCAGTCCGAAACGAATCCCGCGTTTGCCGTCCGACTGCTGCTGAATATCAAAGTCCATCTGGCTGTAATTAACATCCGGCGGCAGCACCGGGATGTTCAGGCGGCGGCACTCTGCCAGAAAATGGCTGACCTTCGCGCTGTCGTCGCGGTGAACGGACAGCAGCGCCGTCATGTATTCGGCGGGATAATGGCACTTGAGGAATGCCGTCTGACAAGTGATGACGGCATAATCGGCTGCGTGGGAGTTATGCACCAGAATATTGTTGGCAATGAAATTGTGTGTGCCATCAATGGTCAGGTCATAGGTCGGCTGTTCGCCTACGTATTCGATGGAAACAATCTTGTCCCAATAGATATCATTATCGGCGTAGAGTCGTAGTACGTCAGAGTCGAAGTATTCTGCAAGACGCCTAATCGTATTGTGTGTAAAACCAGATTTCTGAACATGCTTAACATCATAAAATTCACGTTCCGCAACCTGTGCCTGTTCGGCTACTTCCTGCCACGAAATCTGTCGCCTGATTTTTTCCCTCCGAATAAGTTCAAGCACCTTGAGCGGAACAACGTCCTTTGTGCTATTTGATTGCCGGTCTGCGTTAATCATGGAGAGCAGCGCAGAACGCCGCTGTTCACTGACAAAGTGATACCCAATCTGCTTCAGAAACTGCTGGAAGTTATCACTTCCCGTAACATAGACCTGATAACCAATGCGTCCGTCTTTGTAGTTAAATTCCACCTGACGTAGCCGAGAGATGATTCCAAGCCGCAACAACAGATATTGAATCTGTCGGGCCATCTTCTCGGAAGATGTCGCATAATAAGCACTCAGACCCTTTTCATTAAGATTGCCATCCCCCTCCCACATTCGAGCAAGCAAAAGCCCAAGCTGGCGATTTGATAGTTCAAAAACCTCGTCAGGGATAAACTTGGCGTGCGAGTCTTTTCCCCATAATCCCAGAGATTTAATCCATTCCACAACGACCTGAGGACGAGACCGTTCACGGCGTTTACTATAAACAGAATGTGTCGTCTTATGCCAGGCTACTGAAGCAACAGAATTCTCAAACAATTCTAGATGCCTGACATAATCTTCACATTGTTCGTCGCTAGACGTGTAGAAATACACACCTGAGGTGTGGCAAAGATTGCCTTCTGCAAGCAGGTGACCAAGGACAATAACCTGATAATCAGGCCATTCCTTTATATTCTCTACTGAAATTCTTCGCGGTAAAGCCACCTGATCGCCTGCTTGCAATTCGCCCAGCATTCGCCAGCCATCAAAGGTATAGAAGGGATGATTGGCGGTCGCTTCAATCTGGCGGCCTAACTGTGTAGTCAAACGGTAAACGGGTTTGACGCCGTTAAACATCACATCGGTGATTTTGCCGGGCTTAAGGCGCAGTGTATCAAGATCACAGGTCAGCGTATGCTGTACTTGAGCCTTGCCAGTGGCGAGGTCGCCAATCTTCACAAGGCGGCCCGTGTCTGCATCTACAATTTCGGTATCGTAGACGAGGCATTTGTTGAAGCCGTAATTAGCAAAAAATTCAATGTCGTCAAATATTTTGTTGGCGGAATCAACATCCACGCCGTGTTCCGGGCCGCGCTCCAGAAAGATATCGCGGTGCTTTTTGAGGTCTTTCTCTTTCTTTTTGGACACCGCGCGGCGCATCAGGTCGGCTTCACCCAGTTCGTAGCCGAACAACTGCCCCGCAATCTGCATGATCTGTTCCTGGTAAATTATGATTCCATAAGTTTCCGACAGAACATCTTCCAGCAGTTTATGCCGATATTCGGGCGCTTCTTCCCCGCGCAGGCGTTTGTTGTACAGGGGGATGAAGTCCATCGGGCCGGGGCGGTACAGCGACACCGCCGCGATGATATGCTCGAACTTCGTCGGGCGCATGTCGCGCAGCATCTGCTGCATCCCGGTGCTTTCGACCTGAAACACCCCAACCGTATCACCCCGCCCGATCATGTCAAACGACTGTTTCAGCATCTCGTCCGTTTTGGGGTCGCCGGTGGGGCGGTACGGCACCGTGTCCATGCTGTACTGGATACCGTGATGCTGCGCGATCAGATCACACGCCCGGCGGAAAATCGTCAGCGTGGACAGGCCGAGAAAGTCAATTTTCAGCAGGCCGATGGACTCACAGGTTTCCATCGGGAACTGCGTCACGGCGCGCAGGGCGCTGGTTTCGGCCTGCGCTTCGTTGGTCAGCCGGTGCAGCGGCAGATACTCCAGCAGCGGTTTATCGGCCACAATCACACCGGCGGCGTGAGTTGATGCGTGGCGGTTCACGCCCTGTAAATGCACCGCCGTATCCACGATCTGCCGGATTTCGCCGCTTTTGTCGTACAGCTCTTTCAGTTCGGGATTGCCCTCAACGTAGTCCATCAGCGGCTTCGGCTTCGGTTCCTGCGGGATGAGCCGCGCCGCCTGGTTCACAACTTCCAGCGGCACACCCAGCGCGCGGCCTACATCGCGCACGGCGGCTTTTGGCCCCAGCGTCCCAAAGGTGATGATCGCCGCGACCTTATCCTCGCCGTACTTGCGGGCGGTGTAAGTAATCATTTCCTCGCGGCGGTCGTCGGGGAAATCCATGTCAATATCCGGCATACTGACACGCCCCGGATTCAGAAAGCGTTCAAACAGCAGATTATTCTGAATCGGGTCAATGCTGGTGATCCCCAACGTGTACGCGGCCACGCTGCCCGCGCCGCTGCCGCGCACATTCCACCAGATGTCGGCGTGGCGGGCGTACTGGCACAGATCCCACACGATCAGGAAATAGGTGTTAAAACCCATGCTGCCGATGATATCCAGCTCACGGTCGAGCCGGGCGCGGATTTCGAGGTCATCAGCGTGGCTGCCGTAGCGCCAGCGCAGCCCTTTCTCGCACAGGTAGCGCAGATAGCTGGAGGAGTCGTGACCCTCCGGCACGGGGAAAACCGGCAGGTGATACCCTTTGGTATCCAGGTTCACCTCGCACATATCCGCGACTTTCAGCGTGTTGTGAATCGCTTCCGGCGCGGCGTCGCCAAAGAAGCCCCACATCTCTTCCGGCGTGGTCAGATGATAACTGGCGTCGGACATCCGCAGCCGGTCGTTCTCGGTTTTCAGCGCGCCGGTCTGGATGCACAGCAGCGTATCGTGTGGGTCGTAATCGTCCTTCATGACGTAATGCACGTCGTTGGTTGCCAGCAGCGGCACGGTACTGTGACCGCTTTTCCGGTATTCGATCAGCCACTTATTCAGCGTCGTCAGTTCGGGGATGTCGTGCTGCTGGAGTTCGAGGTAGAAATTCTCCGCGCCGAACACCTCCTGATACCAGCCGATGAGTTCCCGCGCTTCATCATCGCGGCCTTCCATAATCATGGAGGGAATCTGCGCCGCCAGACAGCCGGAGGTCGCAATCAGCCCTTCGGCGTGCTGCGCCAGCAGATCGCGGTCAATGCGCGGGCGGTAGTAATACCCTTCCAACTGCGCCAGGCTGGCGAGTTTCAGCAGGTTCAGATAGCCGGTCTGGTTGCGCGCCAGCAGCAGCATATGGTATGGGCGTTTGTCCAGCTTAGGGTCTTTATCAAAGCGCGACCGCCGCGCGAGATAGGCTTCGATGCCGATGATGGGTTTAATCTCGGCGGCCTGGCAGGCGCGGAAGAAGTCAATCACGCCGAACATCGCGCCGTGATCGGTGATGGCGATGGCCGGCATATTCAGGGCTTTCGCCCGCTTGACCAGATGATTGATCCGGCTTAAACCGTCCAGCAGCGAATATTCGGTGTGAACGTGGAGATGGACAAAGTTATGGTCAGACATACTATTCCCGGCATTGGCTTACGACTGCGTAGGGGCGAGTCAGTGACTCGCCCCCGCCCACATTATACCATCCCGCACCGATTTATCACGACGCCGGCAGCCGATCTCAAGCCTGAAATATTCCGAAACACTGTACAATTAAGATTAGCTGAACAGTTTGTTTCACAAAGTGTTATATAATCAGATCGAATGATTCGCGCTGGTCGTCGGATGAACGTTATGAGTTTGCACCGTAAAGCCCAACTTCTCGTGGTTATTACCCTGGCCGCGCTGCTGGTGATTATGTATGTCATCCTGCAGGCGATCCTGCTGCACAGTTATACCCAACTGGAGCAGCAGTCGGTAGAGAATAACGTCGAGCGGCTGCTGAACCGGATTAATGATGATCTGAGCATCCTCAGCTCGCAGACGGCGGACTACGCTTTCTGGGACTCTACATATGCGTTTGTCCAGGAGTATGATAACGATTACGCGCTGGAGATGACGCCCGAAACCCTGGCAAATCTGAGTCTTAACCTCACGCTCTGGATGAATATCGAGGGCAAAATCGTCTTCCATAAGACCATTGATCTGGCTTCGCTCCGGGACACGCCCCTGCCGACAGGATTGGTTGATTATCTGGCGGCTGGCAGTCCGCTGCTGCGGCAGCCGGCGGATAAAACCGGCGTTCAGGGGATTATGATGCTGGCCGACAGACCGCTGATGTTCGCGGTACAGCCCATTTTGACCAGCGCGCAGACCGGGCCGGCGGTGGGAACGCTGATCTTTGGCCGCTGGATGGATGCCGCTTATATCCAGCAGATTTTAACCGCCCTGCGTCAGGACGTCACCCTGTACCGGGTGAATGATCCCCTGCTGCCTGACGACGCGCGAAGCGCGCTGGCGCTGCTGAATGGCGAAACAACGATCATCACCCGGCCAGTGGACGAGCAGCGCATCCAGGGTTACACGCTGCTGCACGATCTGAACGGCAGCCCCGCGCTGCTGCTGCGCCTGAATATGCCCCGCGCCATCTATATGCAGGGCACCGGCACACTCGTCTATTTTCTGCTGGCGATGGTAATCGTCGGCCTGGTGTTCATCATCCTGATCAGCATTCTGCTCCAGCGCACCGTGATCACCCCACTGGCAAAACTCAGCGAGCGAATCACCTTCATTCGCCAGCGTGCCGATTTATCCGAGCGTATCAACATGCTCGGCAAGGACGAGTTAGCGGTGCTGGCGCAAAACATGAACGGGATGCTGGGGGCGCTGGACGAGGCGCAGCAGGCGTTGAAAGACGCCAACCAGCAGCTTGAACTGCGGGTCGCGCAGCGCACTGCCCAACTGTCCGACACCAACGACCGGCTGCGCGAGGAAATCGCCGCGCGCGAACAGATGCAGGTGGAACTGGCGCAGGCACGCGATCAGGCGTTGGAAGCCCTTCAGCTTAAAACCCAAATCCTGGCGAACATCAGCCATGACGCGCGCACCCCGCTGAATATCATCATCCTGCGAACGCAGATGCTTCAGTCGGAACGTCAGGGCGACATTAATCCGCAGCAGCGTGAGATGCTCGACAGCATTCTGGTGAACGCGCGCCAACTGCTGCTGTTCTTCAATAACCTGCTGCAGGAAGCCCAGCTTAAAGTAGACAAACTCCAGGTTAAGAATGTCGGCTTTGCGCCGGCTGCCCTGCTGGACGAAGTCACGGCGCTGCTCGCGCCGCTGGCCGAACGCAAAGGACTGACGCTGGAAAGCACGGTCGCGCCGGATGTCCCCACCCGGCTGATCGGTGACCCGGATAAACTCTCGCAAATTCTGACCAATCTGGTCGAAAATGCGATCAAATTCACGGAACATGGCAGCGTGAGCGTGCATATTTTACGGGCAGATCAGGAACGGTGGGCGCTGCAGGTCAGCGATTCCGGTATTGGGATTCCCGACGACGCGCAGTCGCAGATTTTCGACACGTTCTGGCAGGTGGATGGTTCGGTCACGCGCCAGATCGGGCAGGGTGTCGGCCTGGGGCTGGCGATTGTACGACAGTTGACGACGTTAATGGGTGGAGAGATAACGGTAAGCAGCCAGGCCGGTACAGGAAGCGTCTTTACCGTCACGCTGCCGCTGCACAAGGATACATGGTATGAACCCGCAAGCATTGATAATTGAAGATCACTTTGAACTGGGCAACATCTTTGCCGATCTGCTGGAAATGATGGGGATTCAGGCGGAGGTCGTCCGCGACGGTAAACTGGCTGCCCAGCGGTTGAGCGAAATCGTGCCGGAGATGGTGCTGCTGGACATGCACCTGCCGCATGTGTCCGGCCAGCAGCTTCTCCATCAGATTCGGGCTGACGAGCGCCTGAACGATACCAAGGTGCTGGTGATGACCGCCGATACCCA
>JARKOK010000479.1 GCA_029975765.1 Aggregatilineales bacterium | reverse complement strand
GTGGTGTTTGGCAGCAGCCTCATCACCCGCGAGGCGCTGCAATTCCGCGCCAACGACCCGCTGCTGATCGCGCTGACCATTTTCGTTATGGCGATGCTGTTCCTGCCGGTGCGAACCTATCTCCAGACGCGGATTGACCGTATCTACTTCCGCACCCGCGCCAACTATCAGGAACGGGTTGAGGCGTTTGGCCGCACGCTGACCTCGCTGGGCGACATCCCCTCCATCATGCAGGCGTTCCAGCAGCAGCTTGAAGAAGGCATCGCGCCTTCCAGCGCGTTTGTGTTCCTGCCGAACCGTCAGACCGGCGATTACACCACCAGCGGCGGGCAGACCGACATCCGGTTTACCGGCGACAGCGAAATGGTCGCGCTGCTGGATGACCCGCAGGCCGATGACCTGATTTACCTTGAGCCGGGCCGCCCCTGGCCTGCCGCCCTGCGCGGCGAGCGCGCGCGCCTGGGACTGCTGCACACGCTGGTTGTGGCGCGGCTGCGCGGGCGCAAGCAGTTGATCGGCTTCGTCAGTCTGGGGCCGCCGCTGTCCGGCACCGGGCGTTACACCTTCGAGCAGCTACGGTTTATCGAAAGCCTCACCAGTCAGATCGCCATCGCCGTTGAACGCGCGCAGGTGGTGGAATCGCTGGAACGGCGCGTGCGCGAACTGGACATTCTGAGCCAGGTCAGCCAGGCGGTGAACTTCACGATCCAGTACGACGACCTGCTGGAACTCATCAGCGCGCAGGCCGGCAAACTGGTGGACGCGCCGCACTTTTATATCGTGCTGCGTGAAACCGGCACCGACCGGCTGTTCTTCGCTTTCTTCTCCGAAAACTATGAACGCTACCGCGACCGCGAGAACCGGCGCTGGCTGATCGGGCGTGACCTCTTCAGCGAGGTGGTGCGTACCGGCCAGGCGTTGCGTGTAGATGATTACAGCGTGGTGATGAAACAGCGCGACACGCAGCCGATTCACGAAGACCCGGACCTCAAAGCGTGGATGGGCGTGCCTATGATCGTCGGCCCCGCCACGATTGGTCTGCTGGCGACCGGCACCCCGCAGTACGGGCACAGTTTCACCGATGACCAACTGCGCATTTTTGGCGACATCGGCGCGCTGGCGGCCACCTCCATCGAAAAGGCGCGCCTGTTCAATGAAACCAATTTACGCGCGCGGCAGCTTTCGGTACTCAACGACATCAGCCGGCAGATGGCCTCGGAACTGCACGTCGAAAGCCTGCTCGAACTGATTACCCGGAGCGCGGTGGACATTCTGAACGCCGAGGCCGGTTCGCTGCTGCTGACGGTGGAGGACGGCAAGGGCGATCTGGAATTTAAAGTTGCCATCGGCGGCAGCGGGCAGGAACTCGTCGGCCAGCGTTTCCCCGCCGGTAAAGGGCTGGTGGGCGAAGTCGCCAGCACCGGCAAGGCCGTCATCGTCAACGATACGGCGAGCGACCCGCGCTGGGGCGGCGAAGTGGCAAAGGGCAAGTTCAGCACCAACGCGGTGCTGGCTGTCCCGCTGGTCGTGCAGAACCGCGTGATCGGCGTGCTGGAAGTGCTGAACAAAAAGGATGGCGGCATTTACGCCAAGGAAGACCTCGACCTGCTGTACACCTTCGGCGGGCAGGCGGCCATCGCCATCGAAAACGCGCGCTTGTTTGAAATGACCGACTTACAGCTCAGCCAGCGCGTGAAAGAACTCGAAGCGATGGAGCGGATTGACGTTGAGCTGAATCGTTCGCTCGACCTGAAGAAAGTCACGGATGTGACGATGCGCTGGGCGATTGCCAACACCGGCGCGACGGCGGGGGCGCTGGGGCTGGTGCTGCATGGCGACCCGCCGATGTTGCAGATTGTGTCCAGCTACGGTTATCAGGACGACGACCATCCCGACGGCGCAGAGGGCCGGCTGTGGCCGCTGGATCGTGGTATCGTCCGCCGCGTGATGCGGACGCGCCATGCCGACCTGTCCACCGACGTGCGCATTGACCCGGATTACATCCCCAGCCTGCGCGGCGCGAAAAGCCAGATGACCATCCCCATGCTGTCGGCGGGTGAAATCCACGCGCTGCTGGTACTGGAAAAAGACACCGAGCCGCGCCTGAACCTGATTGATCTCGGTTTCGTGCAGCGGCTGGCAGAACACGCGATTGTCGCCATCACCAACGCGCAGTTCTATGACGAACTGACACGCGCCAACCAGTCCAAGAGCGAATTCGTCAGCTTCGTCGCGCACGAACTGAAAACGCCGATGACCTCGATTAAGGGTTACACCGAACTGCTGCTGAGCGGCGTGACCGGCACGATGAACGAGCAGCAGCACGCCTTCCTCGGTACGGTGCGCTCGAACATTGACCGCATGGCGACGCTGGTGAGCGACCTGAACGACGTGACCAAGCTGCAAACCAACAACCTGCATATGGAGTTTTCGGCGGTGGACTTCCGCAACGTCATCACCGAAACGCTGCGCCCGCTGCACAAACAGATCGAGGATAAACACCAGCGCATCGAGATGCAGACGCCCAGGAATATGCCGGACATCTGGGCTGACCAGAACCGGCTGATTCAGGTGCTGACGAATCTGGTCAGCAATGCCTACAAATACACCCCGCCGGAAGGCACGATCACCATCAAGGCCGAGGTAATTGACCATATGCTCGATGCCAAAGGCCGCGATCTGGGCGCGTTCCTCCAGGTGAGTGTATCGGATACCGGCATCGGCATGAGTTCGGACGACCTGGCGAAGCTGTTCACGCCGTATTTCCGCAGTTCCAACCCCCTGGCGCGTGAGCAGCCCGGCACGGGCCTCGGCCTGACGATCACCCAGGGTATCGTACAGCGGCACGGCGGCAAAATCTGGGTCGAGAGCGAACCCGGCAGCGGCACGACGTTCTGCTTCACGGTGCCGCTCGCTGCCGAAGAAGACCTGCCCGAAGATGTGCTGGCCGACACCCAACCGGTGGGGAAATAGGCGTCAGACCATAGTATCTCAACCAGATAACAACGATGGATGCTGTAGTAGGGGAGGGTCTGAGACCCTCCCCTACAAACCAACAGTCTCTGCCCAATATGGGAATGCGTATCAAACTAATCGCTAACGACTATAGACTATCCCCCATGCAGCCGCAGTTTGATCCCCAGCCACACGCCGCCGAACACCGCCGCGCCAAACACCCAACCGGATACCGCAAAGGCCGAGATGCCGGACAGCAGCGTGCCGACGGTGCAGCCCAGCGCCAGCATCGAACCCCAGCCCATGAACACCCCGCCCAATGCCGCCGTCACCGCGCCCGGTAACGTCAGGCGGCTGAGTTGAAAGCGGTTTCCCGGCAGCGCCACCGCGAATGACCCCAGCACCAGCCCGCCGATCAGCAGACCGTTATCGGTGATCGTCTGCACCACCACCGCCGCGCAGCCGGCGAAGCTATCCAGTCCGTTCAGCCGCCCCGCCAGCAGGCCGCCGTTTTCCAGCACCGTGCGCGACAGGCTGCTGAGCTGCGACGTGACCCCCAGCGGCTCGACGCGCAGATAGGCGAACACGCCGATCAGGCCGACCAGCGCGCCCGTTACCAGCGGATTCCAGCGGTCGCCCAACACGATTTTGTGCAGCCGCGCCAGCGTGAATCTGCCGCCATCAGCCGCCGGCTGTTCCGGCACGAAACGCAGCAGCAGCAGGCCGAGCGCCGCCAGCACGGTCAGATGCACGACCAGCGCGCCGCCGTAGCCGAAGGTCGCCGGCAGCCACGCCACCGGTGCCTGGTTGATCGTCCCCACGTAGACCGACTGCCACGTAAAAAAGCCCAGCCCGAAGCCAGCCAGCGACCCCACCAGCGCGAACGGCGCGCGGGTGTAGCCTTCACCCAGGCGGTACAGGTGGCCGCTGATGCACGCGCCGGACAGCGCCATGCCCAGCCCAAAGGCCGCGCCCGCCGCCACCAACACCCAGCTTACTGGCCCGATGTGCGCGCCCGGCGGCAGCCGCCCGCTGGCGGCATTCGGCAGAAAGATGCCGAACACAATCACGTAACCGACGGACCCAACGGCCAGCGCGCTCAGAATGGCGAACAGCGGGCCGCTGTTGCGATTCTCGATGAAGTCCCGCAGGATACAGAAAAAACAGAAGCGACCGCGCTGAAAGACGATCCCCAGCGCCGCGCCCACCAGCAGCGAAAACGACGAGGCTGCTCCGCGCTCCGGTGTGGTATGCAGCGCCAGAGCAGCGGCGGCCAGCCCGCCCAGCACCACCAGCGCGACCGCCGTTCGCAGCGCCGCCCCGCGTGAAATCACCAGATGCGTGGGGGCGGCACCCCGAAGCGCGCCGCCCCCTAACGTACTGTCCGCCATGTATTACCGGCCACCCCAGACCGTACCGGCAGGATTTTCCACCGGTACGCCGACGGCGTTGCCGTATTCCGTCCACGAACCGTCGTACAGCGCCACATCGTAACCCAGCAGTTGATTCAGCACGAACCACGTCAGCGCGGCGCGTTCGCCAATCCGGCAGTAGGTTACAACCGGCTGGCTGCCGTCAATGCCCACGCCGGCATACAGCGCCTGAAGTTCCTCCAGCGATTTAAACGTGCCGTCCGGGTTCACATTCTGGCCCCAGGGCACGTTCACCGCCCCCGGAATATGTCCGGCGCGCACCGAGAGTTCCTGCACGCCTTCCGGCGCGAAGATTTCGCCGTTGTATTCCGCCGCCGAACGAATATCTACCAGCTGCCCGGCGCTCTCGCCCTGCACGATGTCCAACACTTCCGGCAGCAGCGCGCGCAGTTGATCGTTAGCGGCGGCCACCGTCACAGTTCCAGCGGCGTAGCTGGCCGGAGCAATCGCCAGTTCGCGCCCGTCGGCTTCCCACTTCACACGTCCGCCGTCCAGCAGGCGCACATCCTCGAAGCCGTACAGGTTAAAAATCCACGCGCCCCAGGCGGCAAACCAGTTATTATTGTCGCCGTACAGCACGACCGTTGTATCGTCGTTGATCCCCGCCGCGCGCGCCAGTTCCTGAAACCGTTCCGGCGCCACGATGTCGCGGCGCACCGGGTCCACAAAATCGGTATGCCAGACGAAGTTCACCGCGCCGGGGATATGCCCGCGCTCGTACACACCCGGCTGGACGCTGACTTCGATCACCCGCACCGAGGGGTCTGCCAGCCGTTCCGCCAGCCAGTCGGCGCTGACCAGCACCTCCTGCGCCGGCGCGCTGTCCTGCGCGACCACACCGCTCACCGCTAACACAGCCAGTAACGTCAGAATGACGGTAGCCAGCGCCGCCGGTAGCAAACGAATCTTCATGAGAATCACTCCTTGAACAACACTGAATCAGTTAAATACACCGGATGCGGAAAACGTTAAAGTGTCTGATTTTTGGTGCTACAACACGAGTCCATCGCCAGCCTCCCTGAATATACGATTGCGGTGGGCAGTACATAACAACGCCCCGGTCGGGTCAGGCCGGGGCGCTGTCTGGACACGCGCTGGAATATAAACGCCCCGGCGAGAACCGGGGCGAGTGTTACTCAAACAGGTTGGTGTTACTGTGGCAGCACGCAACCCCGGCAGTGGAAAGCCTGACACTCACACATACACATGCAGCCGGGTTGGAGTTTTGCCAGAAACATAACTGCTTTTTCAGCCTATCGAAACGATTGTTACACCATATGCGAAAAACTCCGGCCTGTCAACCAGTCCGGGAGAGCGAACCGATTTCTTAAACCAACCTTAACAATCCGGGACGCCGGAATCAAAAACACCCGCCTCACGGGCGGGTGCGTCTGACACCTGACTACCAACGGCCTTCTAACCCAGATGGGGCAGCAGCTTATTGGTGATCTTATCCTTCGGCTGGTAGCCGGTGATCCGTTCCACCGCTTCGCCGCCCTTGAACAGAATCAGCGTCGGGATGCCCATCACGCCGTAGCGCATCAGGATGTCCTGGTTGGCGTCGGCGTCCAGTTTGCCCACTTTCAACTGCCCGGCATATTCGTCCGCGATCTGGTCTACAATCGGCGCGATCATCTTACACGGGCCGCACCATTCCGCCCAGAAATCAATCAGTACCGGCTGAGGCGATTGCAGCACATCCGTGTCAAAGGTTGCTTCGGTCACTTCAAAGGTATTCGCACCCATGTTTGTCTCCTGTCCTGCTAACGGTCGTGCCACTGATTATACCCGGTTGCGGCTACAAAAGAGATGTTGAATCTGATAGAATAATATCAGCCTGGTGATGGATTACTGTAAGATCATCTATGACCCTAGACGACACACGTTTACCCGAACTTACCCGGCGGCAGGAGGAAATCCTGGCGCTGATCGTTCGCACCTATACGCAGTCACCGGAACCGGTCAGTTCGAAGTTTCTGGCCGAAAACTGCAACCTGAATGTGAGTTCGGCCACCGTCCGCAACGAAATGGCGGTACTGGAAGATTTGGGTTATATTGCCGCGCCGCACACCTCCGCCGGGCGCATCCCGACCGAAAGCGGCTTCCGCTATTTCGTCAAGCACCTGCTCAATTCCAACGACCTGAGCGCCGCCGAACAGGGGCGCATCATGGAACGTTATCAGGGCACACCGCCCGCCACCGAACAGTGGATGCGCGCCACCGCTACCTCACTGGCGCGCACGGCGCGTACCGCCGCCCTCGTCACCGCGCCCGTCGCGGAAACCAACCGCTTCAAACATCTGGAACTGATCTCGATTCAGGGGCGGCTGGTGCTGATGGTGCTGGTGTTACACGGCGGCTCGGTGCATCAGCAGATGCTCACGCTGACCGACCCGATTGCCCAGACGCATTTGAGCGAGGTTGCCAATCAGATCAACGCGCTGTGTCCGGGGCTGACGGCCAACGAAGTTCGCATGAAGGCCGTTTCGATGCCGGCGCTGGAACGTGAGATCATTGACCTGGCCGCCGACCTGATCGAAAAGTCCGATGCCAATCACCTCCAGCTCATCTATCGTGATGGCCTGAGCGAAGTGATCAGCACCTTCGACAACAACGAAGGCGCGCAGCAGGCCGTGCGCGTGTTTGAGGAACGCGCGTTTCTGAATACTATCCTGGGCGAAATCCTCACGCCGATCATCAACCACGTGCAGGTGGTGATCGCCGGTGAAGGCCGCTGGGAGGAACTGCGCCATCTGAGCATGGTATTCAGCCGCTACGGCATTCCGGGGCAGTTCAGCGGCGCTGTTGGGGTGCTGGGGCCAACGCGGCTGGATTATGGCCGCGCCATCAGCGCCGTGCGCTATGTCTCGCATCTGATGACAGATATGCTGGTCACGCTGTATGAAAGCGGCGATCTGGCAGACGACACCAGCCTACCCGCCGACCCGGTGATTAAGCTACCTTCCGGCAAAAAAGGGATGCCATCCGATTAGGTAAAGGCCGTTCCTGATGGTCGTTGACTTCAGCGTCCGTCATGGCTTTCCGCAGGGTCATGGCGGCGTAATTCATGCACATAGACTGCCGTTAGCACTCTCACCGGCTATTTGCTAACGTTATTCTTATGCGTTCTTTGTACACTTAGGCAGACCTGCTTGCCGGGTACTTTTTTTGCTGCATGTTCAGGGGAGGGAACTCAGTGAGTGTAGAGGAGACAACGCCGATTGCCAACGACGACAACCGCCAGGCTGATGCCAGTGAAACGGCTGAACCAGTCCGGGAGACAGCCGGGAATGAGGAACTCATGAAGGCCCAGAAGCAGGCGCAGGAGTATCTCGAAGGCTGGCAGCGCGAACGAGCTGAGTTCAGCAATTATCGCAAGCGCGTCGAAAACCAGTTGAAGGACAGCTACCAGACGGCTTCGCTGGACAGCTTAAAGAAGTTCCTGCCGATCATAGATGACTTCGAGCGCGCGATGGCAACCGCCCCAACCGAACTGGCCGACCAGTCCTGGCTGAACGGTGTGCTGCTGATTCACCGCAAATTCCAGAAAATTCTGGAAGAGGCCGGCGTGGAAGCGATTGACCCCACCGGCGAGCCTTTCGACCCGAACCGCCACGAAGCGGTGAGCATGGAAGACAGCGCCGACCATGAAAGCGGTCATGTGATGGATACGCTGCAAAAGGGCTATGCCTACGGCGACCGGGTGTTGCGCCCGGCAGTGGTGCGGGTCGCCAGATAGTGATCACTTACTCGTTTGCCGGGAACGAATACCATACATAAGGACAGGAGAGACAGACGTTCATGGGCAGAATCATCGGTATAGACCTGGGCACGACCAACTCCGTCTGCGCCGTCATGGAAGGCGGCCAGCCGGTCGTTATCCCATCGGCGGAAGGTGGCAACCTGATTCCTTCGGTCGTTGCCATTAACCCCAAAACCGGCGAACGGCTGGTGGGTAAAGTGGCCCGCAATCAGGCCGTCATCAACCCCGAAAACACGATTTTTTCGGTGAAACGTTTCATGGGGCGGAAGTTCAGCGACCCGCAGGTGCAGGACACCATGAAGCGGATTCCGTATAAGGTGAGCGCCGCCCCTAACGGCGATATTCGCGTCCACATGGGCGGCAAGGAATACAGCCCGCCGGAAATCTCCGCCATGATTTTGCAGAAGATTAAAGCGGACGCCGAAGCCTATCTGGGCGAAACGGTAGACCGCGCCGTGATTACCGTGCCGGCCTACTTCAACGACGCGCAGCGCAACGCCACCAAGGACGCGGGCAAGATCGCCGGCCTTGAAGTGATGCGAATCATCAACGAGCCGACGGCGTCCAGCCTCGCTTACGGCCTGGGTGAGAAGAAAAACGAAGTGATTGCCGTGTACGACCTGGGCGGCGGCACGTTCGATATTTCCATTCTGGAAGTGGGCGACGGTGTATTTGAAGTTCGCAGCACCAACGGCGACACCTACCTGGGCGGCGACAATTTCGACGAAGTGATTATTGACTGGGTGGCCGCCGAGTTCAAGAAGGACGCCGGCATTGACCTGCGCGGCGACCGGCAGGCGCTCCAGCGTCTGAAAGAAGCCGCCGAAAAAGCCAAGATCGAACTGTCCACCACCCTTTCGACCGAGATCAACCTGCCCTTTATTCCGGCGGACGCCAGCGGCCCCAAACACCTGAATATGACGCTCACCCGCGCCAAGCTGGAAAGCATGGTGGGCCATCTGGTGAAGCGGTCTATCGGCCCGTGCGAACAGGCTATCAGTGATGCCGGTGTCAGCAAGAACGACGTGGATTCGATCATCCTCGTCGGCGGCATGACCCGTATGCCCGCCGTTACCGAAGCCGTGAAGAGTTTCTTCGGCAAAGACCCGTACAAAGGGGTGAACCCGGATGAAGTCGTGGCACTGGGCGCGGCCATTCAGGCCGGCGTGCTGGGCGGCGAGGTTAAGGACATCCTGCTGCTGGACGTAACGCCGCTGACCCTGAGCGTGGAAACGCTGGGCGGTGTCGCCACGCCGATGATCCAGCGTAACACGACCATCCCCACCAAGAAAAGCCAGGTCTATTCGACCGCGACCGACGGCCAGACACAGGTGGAAATCCACGTCGTGCAGGGCGAGCGCCCGATGGCGGCGGACAACAAATCGCTGGGGCGGTTCATCCTCGACGGTATCCCGCCCGCGCCGCGCGGCGTGCCGCAGGTGGAAGTCACGTTCGACATTGATGCCAACGGCATCCTGAACGTCAGCGCGATGGACAAAGCCACCGGACGCCAGCAGAAGATCACCATCACGGCCAGCAGCGGCCTGAGCGAGAGCGAAATCGAGCGCATGGTCAAGGAGGCGGAGAAATTCGCGTCCGAGGACAGCAAGCGTAAGGAAAGCGCCGAGGTGAAAAACAACGCCGACAGCGCCATCTTTGCCGCCGAAAAGGTGCTGCACGATTTCTCCGACCGCCTGCCGGATGACGCCAAGCGCCAGACGCAGGAAAAGATCGAGGCCGCGCGCAAGGCGGTTGAATCGGGTGACATCAACCAGATGCGTTCCGCGACCGACGCGCTGAACCAGCAGGTGCAGATGCTGGGCGGCAGCATGTACCAGCAGCAGGCCGCTGACGCCGCCGCCGACAGCGCGCCCGGTGCCGACGGCCAGCAGCAGCGTAAAGGTCCCGAAGAAGACGTGGTAGACGCGGACTTCACCGAGGCATAGTACGACGTTTGATCGTGAGTCGGGGCAGCCCGGCGTGGCTGCTCCGACTGAAACCAGGATACCCATCGGGCGAGAAAAACTTCTCGACCCGTTTTAGGGTTTGCATGTCCGGTGAACTTCCGCATATAAACCAGCAGGCAATCGCGGTATACTAGTGAAAGACATGAGGCCGGGGGATTAGCACCGTTCTATGGCACAAGATTACTACGAGACGTTAGGCATACCGCGTAACGCGAATAAGGACGACATCAAGCGCGCCTTCCGCACGCTTGCCCGCGAGTACCATCCCGATGTAAGCAAACACGCCGACGCCGAAGCCCGTTTCAAAGAGATTAACGAGGCTTACGAAGTGCTGTCGGACGATGACAAACGCGCGCGTTATGACCGCTTTGGTCATGCCGGGGTGCAGGGTAACGGCTTTGGTACGGGAGGCGCCGGTTTCAGCCCGTTTGAAGAAATCTTCGAGGAATTTTTCAGCGGTTTTGGTGGGGCGCGTTCCGGTGCGCGCCGCCGGGGGCCGCGCCAGGGTGAAGACCGCCGTGTGAACGTGACCATCACCTTTGAAGAAGCGGTCTTTGGCACCGATCAGGAAGTGGAATTCGACCGGCTGGAGCAGTGTGAAACCTGCCAGGGCAGCGGCGCGGAACCCGGCACGACGCCGGTGCGCTGCCCCGATTGTAAGGGCGCGGGTGAAATCCGGCAGGTGCAGCAGACCTTTCTGGGCGCGATGGTGCGTACCAGCGTCTGCCCGCGCTGCGGCGGTCGCGGCGAGATTAACCCCACGCCGTGCCACACCTGTACCGGCAGCGGCCTGCTGCGCCGCCACGCCGTCCTGAATGTGCAGATTCCGGCAGGCGTGCGCGAAGGGCTGCAAATCCAGATTCGCGGCGAGGGTGACGCCGGCGAGCAGAGCGGCCCGAACGGCAACCTGTATGTCGTGATCCAGGTGAAGGAACATGAGTTCTTCAAACGCAAGGACAACGACATCATTCTGGACATCAACGTGAACGTCGCGCAGGCGGCGCTGGGTGATAAAGTCGTTGTGCCAACGGTGGACGGCGACGTGGAACTGACCATCCCCGCCGGCACGCAGACCGGCAAGGTATTCCGGCTGCGGGGCAAGGGCGTGCCGCGCCTCCGCAGCGACGGCACAACCTCTGGCCGGGGCGACCAACTGGTGTACGTGCAGGTCGCCGTGCCCACCACCCTGACCACCGAACAGCGTGAGTTGTTTGAAAAACTGGCGAAAACCTTCGGCCACGACATTCAACCCCAGCAGAACGGGCGCGGCTTCTTCGACCGCGTGATGGACTTTTTCGGCGGAGAACAATCATAAGGACTGAGGGATGAGGACTGAGACTGAGTATTTGGCTCAACTCGGAACTCGGAACTCAGAACTCGGAACTCCCTATGGACTGGATTGAAGTTACGCTCAGCGTGGATGGTGAGGCCGCCGAAGCCGTCGCGGAATTATTGCAGCGGTACGGGCATCAGGGTGTGGCCGTCGAGCAGGAAGGCATCCCGCCCGACCAGTGGGACGATGGCGAGGCGCAGCCCGCGCAGCGCCTGTCCGTGCGCGCCTACTTCCCGGCGGACGACCGCGCGGAACAGGCGCGCCTCGAACTGGAGCAGGGCCTTAGCTACCTGAACATGATGTACCCCATGCCGCAGCCGGTCTATCACACCGTCAGGGATGAGGATTGGGCGGAAGCGTGGAAAGTCCATTACCATCCGGTACGCATTGGCCGCAGGCTGCTGATTCGCCCCCTGTGGGCGCAGGCCGACTTGCAGCCCGGCGACGTGGAAATCGCGCTCGACCCCGGCATGGCTTTTGGCACCGGCACGCACCCCACCACCCAACTGTGTCTGGAGGCGCTGGAAGACCGGATGCAGCCCGGCCTGCGCGTGCTGGATTTAGGCACGGGGTCGGGCATTCTGGCGATTGCCGCCGCCAAACTCGGCGCGGCCTCGGTGCTGGCGCTGGACATTGACCCGGTGGCTGTGACCATCTCGCAGGAAAACATCGAACAGAACGGTGTGGCGGAAAAAGTCACCACGCAGACCGGCAGCCTGGAGAGTGTCGTCACCTCGGCGCGGCGGTTTGATCTGATTGTCGTCAACATCCTCGCCAAGATCATTATCGCCATGTGTGACCAGCATTTAGGGGAGGTGGTACGCCCCGGCGGTGTGGCGCTGTTCAGCGGCATCATTGACGAGCAGGCCGGCGATGTGGAAGCGGCGCTGCGTAAAACCGGCCTCGAACCGACTGCCCGCCGCCAGCAGGGAGACTGGGTGCTGGTTGAAGCCCGGCGGCCACACTAACATGATGCACCGCCAGAACGCCCGGTTGCTGCTGATACGTTCCTGGCGATTAACCTGTATACCTCTGCCATGAGCCGCGCCACCTTCCACTTTCACGATACGCTGACGTTTTTCCTGCCGCGCCGCTGGCAGGCCGGCCTCATCGAGCATGAATTTATCTGGCGCGCGTCGGTCAAGGATATGATCGAATCGCTGGGTGTACCGCACGCCGAAGTGGAGTTAATCGTCGCCAATCATGCGGCGGTGGATTTTGCTTATATCGTCCAGCCGGACGACCGGATTAACGTGTATCCCCGGTTCGACCTGGTAGACCTGCCGGACAAAGTGCCGTTACGCCCGCCGCTGCCCGCCGCGCCGTCATTTGTGCTGGATCAGCACTTGGGGCGGCTGGCGGCCTACCTGCGCATGATGGGCTTCGACACGCTGTACCGCAACAACTACCACGACGAAGAACTGGCGCAGGTGTCGCATGACGAAAACCGCGTGCTGCTGACGCGCGATGTGGGGCTGCTCAAACGCAGCCTCGTGATCTACGGCTATTACGTGCGCGCCACCCACCGCGAACCGCAGCTTGTCGAAATCACTCGGCGCTTTAACCTGCCCACCCACGCCGAACCGTTTAAACACTGCATGAAGTGTAACGGCCTGCTGCATCCGGTTGTTAAAGCGGCGGTGCTTGACCAGCTCCCGGACGGTACGGCGCGTTACTACGACGAGTTCCACCGCTGCCAGACGTGCCAGCGCATCTACTGGTAAGGCCCGCATTACGAGAAAATGCAGCGGCTGGTGGAGCAGATGCTCGCCGGTGGTTAACGCGCCGGATTTTCGTATACTCGCCCGCCCTGCCGTTACACCAGCCGCGTCACAAACACGCCCCAGCCGAAGTAGCGCCGCCCGTACTGCACATACACGCGCTGGTTCTGCTGTATCCAGGGGCGCAGTTCCGCCGCTAACGGATGCTCCGGGTTCTCGCGCAGCCAGTCCGACACGGTGCGCCACTGCGACGCCTCATACCGGTCCCAACTGTCCGGGTTCGCCAGCACCATTTCGATCACTTCCAGCCCGGTGGATTGTATCCGCTCCAGCGTGCCCGCCAGCGAGGTATAGTCCTCATCGCCCACGCCTAACGCGCTGGCGGCTTCCGGCGGCGGCGGGTCAATCCAGTACGGCTCGCCCACCAGCAGCAGGCTGTCGCGGCCTTTGATCGCCTTCTTCATCAGTTCCAACGTGCCGACCAGGCCGCCGCCGATCCACGTCGCGCCAATGCAGCTTACGATGTCAAATTCATGATACTCCTGCGGGTACTGCCCGGCGTCAGCCTGAACAAACGTCACTTTATCGGACACGTTCAATGCCTGTGCCCGCGCCTGCGCCGCCGGGATGAACACGCTGCTGATGTCCACGCCCACGCCGGTAATGCCCCAGCGTTCCGCCCAGCGGCACAGCATTTCGCCCTTGCCGCAGGCCAGATCAAGCTGTGTCAGGCCGGGGCGCAGATGGCACACTTCGCCCAGCAGCAGCAGCTTATCCTCGGTAAAAGGGTTCAGGATGTGGTGATGCGTTTCGGCAATTTCGTGCAGTGCTAAGGACATGCTGTTTTTCCCCCTGTCATTTCAATGGACGCGATTGGCCGGCGTCCGAATATAACCCTACTCACACAGATCAAGAATCGCCTGCCGCATGGCCGGGTTAATCTCAAAATGTGCCTCCAGAAATTCCAGAATCGCCCGCGCCGATTCGACGCTCCGGTTGTAACCCTGCATGAACTCCGGCAGGTGCGCTGCGATACCGGGGAAACGCTGCTCGTAGCGGCGCTCGCCGGTGAATACATCCCGTGGGGCGGCGTGTTCGGCTTCGATCATCGCCGACAGTTCCACGATCCGGTCAACGGCGTACCCCTGAATGAACCGCGCCGCCGAGAGTTTCTCGCCCCGGTGGAAGCGCCCCAGGCCGATGTACAGGTTTGTGAGTGCCTCGCCAAGCTGCCACTCGACCGGGTGTTTTTTCAGCGTCCGTAACTGGGGCGATGCCAGCAGCGGATCAAACGCCAGATCCGCCCACACGAAGCGCCCGGCGGCAAACGGAATGTGCCGCAGTTCGTTGGGTTCGAACACCGCGAATTCGCAGAAGATACCGTCCGCGAACAGCAGTTTATGGCCGTCTACCGTATTTTGAAACGAGTAGGCAATCGGATGTACCGCCGCCAGCCAGTCCAGGTTATAGATGAATTCCTGTTTGTAGCCGGGCTGGACGATAGCAAAGAAGTCGAGATCGGAATATTCATCCAGCCGTTCCAGTTCCGTCCCGACTGACCCCAGCCCCAGCAGCGCCAGCGCCTTGCCGGAGTCCCGCAGCGCGTGACCAATCGCGTTCAGCCGTTCGAGCAGTTTTTCGGGCGGTGTCACAGCATCACCTTTCCGCCGTCCACGTTGATCGCCTGCCCGGTCAGATACCGCGCCGCGTCCGAACACAGGAACAGCACCAGCCCCACCACATCTTCCGGTATGCCCAGCCGTTTCGCCGGGATGTCTTCCAGCCACTTCGCCATCTGGTCGGGATTCGCGCGGGAATGGGCCGTCATCTCGGTTTCGATCACGCCGGGACACACGGCATTCACGCGAATCCCATACGCCGCGAACTCACGGGCGCACTCGCGCGTGAAGCCGACCATCCCGGCCTTGCTGGCGACATACGCCGCGCGGTCTTTCAGCGGGATGTTATGCCCCGCAATCGAAGCGATGTTGATAATCACGCCCGCGCCCGCCGCCCGCATCACCCGCCCGGCGGCCTGGCTGGCATAAAAAGCCGCGCTCAGATTGACCTCCAGCACGCGCCGCCAGTCGTCGGCGGCCATATCGAGAATGGAGACTTTTGGCTCAATGCCGGCGTTGTTGATGAGAAAATCCAGCCGACCGAAGTCGGCCACCACCCGGTCAACCATCCCGGCGACCGCCGCCGCATCCCCGACATCGGCCACATAAGCGCGAGCATCGCCGGCCAGCGTGCCGGTAGTCAGCGCCGCCGTCTGCGGGTTGATGTCGTTGACGGCCACACTCGCGCCGCAGTCGGCAAACCCCTGGGCAATCGCCTTGCCGATGCCCTGCCCCGCACCCGTCACCAGCGCCACCCGCCCCTTAAAATTGACAGAAAACATGTATCCCTCGATCCTGATTGAGTCAGCCGTTCAGCATCCGGTCAACCAGTGACC
>JARKOK010000292.1 GCA_029975765.1 Aggregatilineales bacterium | reverse complement strand
TTTCAGTTTAGGTTAAAGTAGGAGCAGAACGACAATGGCAACCCGCGAAGAAGTCGCGCAGATTTTCCCCACGATGTGCCAGCGATTCATTCCGTCCAAGGCTGAAGGCGTAAACGCGATCATTCAGTTCAATCTCAGTGGTGAGAATGGCGGCCTGTACTGGATTAAGGTCACGGACGGTGCCTGCGAATCCGGTGAAGGCCAGGCAGAAGCCCCCAAGATGACCCTAAAGGCCGCTGCTGACGATTGGCACGCGGTATCTACCGGCAAGATCAATGCTATGCAGGCTTTTATGAGTGGCAAGCTGAAGATTGAAGGTGATATGGGTCTGGCAATGAAGATGCAGACCATGTTCGGCCAGTAACCCGGCAGCTACTCCGCCAGTCGGGTTATACAGGCGTGTCCTTTATCTGGCACGCCTGTGTGTTATTTATCCCAGATAGGCCGCGATGATATCGGTGTCCTGACGCAGTTGAGCCGCATTACCATCCCGTACCACCGCGCCGCGCTCCAGCACATAGGCATAATCCGCGATTTGCAGGGCTTTGCGGGCATTCTGCTCAACCAGCAGTATAGGAATCCCCTGGGATTTGATACTGCTGATCAGGTTAAACACCTCATTGACCAGCAGCGGCGCCAATCCCATGCTGGGTTCATCTAACATGAGCAGGCGCGGCTGCGCCATCAGCGCGCGCCCCACCGCCAACATTTGCTGCTCACCGCCGCTTAACGATCCGGCTTTCTGGTGACGCCGTTCATACAGCCGTTTAAAACGCTGAAAAATTTCATCCAGAGTGGCATCCGCCTTGCCCTGCCGCCGGTATGCGCCAATCAACAGATTTTCCATCACGGTCATCGTGGCGATAATCTGGCGACCTTCCGGCACTTGGATCAGGCCTGCCGCGGCTACCCGGTCAGCCCGCCAGCCGGTAATATTCTCACCATCAAATATGATCCGGCCAGATGTGGGTTTCAGCAGGCCGCTGATGGTATTCAGCGTCGTGCTTTTGCCGGCACCGTTGGCGCCAATCAGGCTGACGACCTGCCCCTGCCCAACCTGAAACGAAATGCCGCGCAGCGCCTTGATCGCGCCATAACTGGTATGCAGATCGTGAATTTCCAGTAGCGCCATAGTCAGTCCCCACCCGCTTCTTCGTGACCAAGATAGGCTTCGATGACCAGCGGATTGTTTTTGATTTCGTCCGGCGTACCGTGCGCGATAATCTGACCGAAATTGAGTACATACACTTCATCACACACCTGATGAATCAGTGACATGTCGTGTTCGATCACCAGCACAGTCAGCCCATCGGCTCGCAACCGGATGATCTGCTCGCCCAGTTGCTCGGTCTCAATCGGGTTCATCCCGGCAGTAGGTTCATCCAACAGCATTAACTGGGGCTGCGTCGCCAGCGCGCGCGCCATTTCCAGCCGCCGCTGATCGCCATATGGTAAATTGCCAGCACGCATGTGGGCTACGCCGGTGAGGCCAAACCGTTCCAGCAGATGATGGGCCATTTCCCGCAGATAGCGTTCTTCCCGGCGAAACCGCGCCGAGAAAACCAGCGCATCCAGCATCGTCGCCCGCCCGCGTCCGTGCTGGCTGATAAGTAAATTTTCCAGCGCGGTCATCTCGCCAAACAGCCGAATGTTCTGGTACGTGCGCGCAATACCTAACGCCGTTATCCGGTGCGGCGGCAACCGGTGAATCTCCTGCTGCTGGAATCGGATCAGACCGCTCGATGGATGGTCAAGCCCGCTGATATTATTGATTAGCGTAGTCTTCCCCGCGCCATTCGGGCCGATGAGACCAACGACGCGATTGGCCGGAACCAGCATATCTACGGCCTGGAGCGCCTGTAAACCGCCAAACAACCGCGACACCTGCTTCAATTCTAGCAAGTCTGCAAGCCCCCTTCAGCCCGTTTCCGGCTGCGGACTGCTGGTTTCCGCACGGCGCCGCTGCCGCCACAGATTTCGCCAGCCCGCCGGATTCACCAGTCCACCCGGTAGATACACAATGACCAGCAGCAGAATCGTACCGTTGACGATACCCCGGTACTGCTTAAATTCTCGCAGCAGCTCTGGCAGCGCCGTCAGCACGAAACCGCCCACAATTGGCCCGACCCAGGTGGTTGTGCCACCCAGCACAGCAAATGCAAGTATGCTCACCGCCTGGTCAAAGCCATAATCTCCGGGGCTGATCGTGCGTGTCAGATGTGCCTTTAGCGCGCCGGCTGCCGCCGCCAGCACCGCACTCAGGATAAAAACGACATTTTTGACATAGACCACATTAATGCCCATCGTCGCGGCAGCCTGTTCATCCTGTCGAACAGCTGCCATCGCGCGGCCAAAACGCGACCGGTGCAGCCGAATGATGACATATACAGTAATGACCAGGAACAGCAGCAGATGCCAGGTTTCCGTGATCTTGGGTATGCCGGTGATTCCCAGCGCCCCGCGCGTGAGCCGCACATTCTGCCCAGTGATTGAGGAGGCAATGGTATCAAAATTGAGAATCAGGATGCGCACAACCTCGCCGAAACCGATTGTGGCAATTGCCAGATAGATGTCTTTGAGCCGGAGCACCGGCAGACCTATCGGGACTGCCAGCAGGCCGCCGGCGACCATACCGCCAATAATGCCCGCCAGTAAGGGCAGATCATAGTTTTGTGTCAGCACCACTCCGACATAGGCACCAACGGCCATGAAACCGGCGTTCGCCAATGACAGCATTCCGGTATACAGCACAAGGTAAATGCTTAAACCGAGAATGGCATTTATCAGCATGAACTGGAGAACGATTTCGGTGATGCCGATACTGCGTAAAAAATCCATCGTCTAGGCTCTGGTTTGCGCGGCCTGCCCCATCAACCCTTGCGGGCGAAACAGCAGAATGAGAAAAAGCAGTGAAAAAACAAATGCTTCGCGGTAATTGCTTCCCCCGGCGGCAATGCTGAAGACCTCCAGCGCGGCTACCAGGAACCCTCCGGCCACCGCTCCCTGAATGTTTCCCAGCCCCCCAAGCACGATCACCGTCAGCCCTTTGAGCGCCACCGAGTCGCCCATAAACGGCGTCATCGAATTGTACGCCAGACCAAACAGAACGCCGGCTGCCCCGGCCAGCGCCCCGGCCAGAAAAAAGGTCAGCCGGAAAATATTGCCAACATTCACCCCCAGCAGACTGGCGACCCGCTGGTTAAATGCCACCGCGCGCATAGCCTGACCGATACGTGTGCGCCCGATCATCAGTTGCAGCACCACCATTAACCCGACTGATACCAACAGGATGATGATCTGAATCGGCGTAACACGAAATGGCAGCCCTTCCAGCGGCGCGGTGGGAATGCTGTCCAGTGGAAAACGCTGCGGCTGTGTGCCAAAAATCAACTGGGCAATATTCACCAGCAGGATCGCCGCGCCAATACTGCTGATAAGCTGTGAGATACGCGGCGCGTTGCGGCGGCGCAGCGGCGCGAAGGCGACAGCATCCAGTACGATGCCGATCAGGCCCGCGCCCAGCATCGCCAGCGGCACAGCCAGCCACACCGAAATGCCTAACTGTGTGACCGCCGTCAGCCCGATGAACGCGCCCCACATAAAGACCGCCGCATGGGCAAGATTAAGTACACCCAGCACGCTAAAGACCAGCGCGTAACCGAGCGCGAACAGGCTGTATACCCCGCCCAGCCAGATGGCATTCACGATTTGTTGTGTAATATTCATAATGAGAGTTTACTGCGCTGGCGCCAAGTTGCCAAGTAATCTGAAAAACGAGGGTGGCCTACCAAGCCGCCCTCGTTTTTTCTGTAATGCTGTTGAACCGCAGTCGCTATCAGTAGAGCTTAATTGCCCATCACCACAGCTAACGGTTGGAATTTGCCGCCGCTCACGATTTGCGCGATGGGGTCATGCTGCGGTTCGCGCTCGTTAAAGCTGAACACACCCAGCGGGCTGTCAAAATCGGTGATAGCGCCCAGCGCGTCGCGGATCGCGGTACGCTGCGTGGCGAGATCATCATCGTCTGCGAAATCCGCGCAGCGAATGGCCGTCGCCATCAGCCACGCGCCGGTGTACGCCTGCGCCGCGAACTGATCCGGCGACTGGCCTTCGTACTTGGCTTCGTACATTTCAACGAATTTTACACTGCTTTCAGTCGGATTCGGGTTGCCATAGTTCCACGCGCCGCCCACGATCAGACCTTCCGAGGCTTCACCCGTGTCTCGCAGCACCGCCGGTGAGTTGAAACCATTACCACCGATAATCGGCCCTTCGTAGCCCAGAGAACGCGCCTGAAGAATAATCTGGGTAGCTTCAGCGGCCAGCGCCGAGACCACCAGCGCATCCGGTTCCGCGCCGATCAGGTTGGTCAACTGCGCGTTAAAGTCCACATCGCCCTTGGCAAATGTTTCTTCACCCAGAATTTCGATTTCATTGTCGGTCAGGGCCTGTTTGAATACTTCGTAACCGCTGACGGTAAAATCATCGTCGTTGCCATACAGCAGGCCAACTTTCGTCAGGCCGAGGATGTCTTTTGCCTGGGCAATCGTGCCGGGAATCACCGCCGCTTCGGGCAGGCTGTTGCGGAAGATGTAATCACCGATGTCGGTCAGGCCAAGCGCGGTATTGCTGACACCCATTACGACCGTGCCATTCTCCTGGGCAATCGGGTCAGCCGCGAAGGCTTCCGATGAAAGCGTGGGACCCAGCACGGCCAGCACCTGGTTTTCCTCGACCAGCTTGGTCATCGCAGCGATAGCCTGATCACGGTTACCGGCTGAATCTTCGAACAACACATTCAGCGTGCGGCCTTCCCCCAGATAGCCGGAAGCATTAATCTCTTCAGCCGCCAGTTCAACAGCCTGCCGCTGCGGCACGCCATAGACGGATACCGCCTCACTGAGTCCGAAGACCGCACCAATCGTCACGGTTTCCGGTAGATTTTGTGGGGTTGGGCAGGCATCCCACAGACCAACGAGCGGCTGTTCGGCGTCCTGCGCCAGCGTTATCCCGAATGAAGCGGTCATGATAACCAGCAGGAACAATAGTTTTCGGTACATCTTAACTTCCCTTTCGTGCGGCACACCAGAAAATATAGTCGTCCCGCTAAATTTTAGCCCGAATGTAAATGGCAGGCAAAAACAATATTTTAAAAACGTGAGGGCGAACCAACTTGTTCGCCCTCGTGTGTGCTTTCTATCTGAGAGGCCGGTTGACTAATCTTCGTCGTCTTCGTCGTCAGCATCCAGATCGAAGTCAAACAGATCGAAATCGAGATCATCACCGGCCATACTGGCAGTTGCAATCGCGTCGTCAACCGCTTCGATCAAAACATCATCATCTGCTTCCTGCGCTCGTTCGGCCAGCGCGCTCAGAATGCGCATGGCTTCCCGTCCGCCGATTTCGCCAAGTGACCAGATAGCGGCTTCCTGCGTCTCCCGGTCATTTTCCAGCGCCAGCCGGCCAAGCAGCGGTACCGCATCACTCAGGCCAATTTCGCCCGCCGCGCGCGCGGCTTCATAACGTAGTTCAGGATCGGCGCTGCTCATTTCCCGCAGTACCGTATCGCGCCAGCGATCATCACAGGTGCGACCCATCGCAAATATGGCGCTGACACGCATCAGGCGGTCATCCCCATGATAGGCTTCTTCAATCGCTTCGGGCACGATTTCATGACTGCTGTTGGCGATGGCCTCCAAAGCGCGCCGCCGCACCTCGACATCTTCCTGCTCATCCGTCAACAGATTAACCGCCACATCCTGAGCGCGAACACTGTCAGCCTGTGGGATTTCTTCGTACTCACCCAGCAGGATGAACCGCCCCAGCGCGCTGACAGCAGCAGCACGGACGCTGCCGGACTCGTCCCACTGCGCGAGTTTCAGCAGCCGTTCGAGCAGTACTGGCGACTCGTCACTCCAGAGGGTATCAATCGCTGCCGCACGCACGCCGGCATCATCATCATCCAGTCCCAGATAACCGACGGCTTCATAGTCAAGCTCAAAATTGGCTTCACTGGCATCAGCCAGTTCCTGCATCACCTTTCGGCGGTAGTCCACAGACAGGCGATCCCAGACCGTTTTCAAACGATCAACCTCTGCTGGCCCTAAATCGGACAGCCCATAATAGATGGTTGCTGACAGCGCGCCTTCATCCTGTGCTTCCAGCGCGGTTAATGTCGCGTCAAGACTGGGCTTTTCCTGTGTTTGCCGGTCATCGTCCCATTCCAGGTTCATGGACTTCCCTTCTACCGTGAAATCAGGTTCGTGATCGGGTTCAGCACGTCATTGAGGATGAACACCACTGACAGCGATAGCAGCAGCGCCAGCCCCACCAGATGAACCAGACCTTCACGCTCCGGCGCAATCGGGCGACCACGAACGATTTCGATCAGGACAAACAGAATACGACCACCATCCAGCGCGGGCAGCGGCAGTAAATTGAAGAACCCCAGCGCCACGCTGATCATAGCAATGAAGTTCAGAATCACTCCCGGACGACCTTCTTCGATACTCTGTTGTAGTGCCACCGCGCCAATCTGGCTGACACCGACGATACTTACGGGACGCGCTTCGTCAGGGGTGAGCGCCCCACTGATTAGCTGTGACGGGATGCTGACGGTTGTCGAAATGACAAAACCGATACGTTCAAGACCGAACTCCACCGCCCGGCCAACCGGCTGCGGTACATACTCTTCCTGCACGAAGCCCTCACGATAGGTCAATCCGGTCTGCGCATCGGCAAATGCCGGCCAGATGACAATGCCCATCGCGCCCTGCCCTTCCGGTGGGTTCGTGCGCGGGGTTAAAGACACGTCGAAGATTTCAGACCCACGCTGGATAGTGATCGTTACTTCACTGCCGGCGTTCGCCTGTGTCAGTTCACGGAAATTATCGAGTCCCTGGATGGGCGCGCCATTAAAGGCCATGACGATATCACCCGGCTTGATACCGGCCTGGTCAGCGGGCGCACCCGGCACCAGGCCGGCAATCTGTGCGTAGTTGCTGGTTCCGGCAGCCGAAGAACCAAAATCAGGCGTAAAGGTCAGAGTCAGCGGCTCAGTCTGGTCAGCGCGCTGGATGGTCAGCGTCCCCGGCGCGCCTTGCAGCGAGTGGAGTTGATTCAGGAAATCCGCCGTATCTTCGAAATTCCGGCCATTGAGTGACAGAACCACGTCACCCGCTTGCAGTCCAGCCTCCGCCAGCACCGATCCCGGCGCGACATGGACGACTTCGACACTGCCACCTTTGGGCTGCGGCAGCCCGATTAGGGCTACCCAGGCGAAAAGTACAAACGCCAGCGCGAAGTTCGCAAACGCGCCCGCCGCCATAAAAACAATCCGCTGGAACGGCGTAGCTTCATTGACCGTTTTAGTCTGCTGAACATTACGCTGAAGCACCTCGCTTCGGTCTTTCTCGACCGATTCTTCATCCAGTGGCCGCACCAGATCGTCACCCAGGGGCCGGACAAATCCACCCAATGGCAGCCAGTTCAGCGTGAAGTCCGTTCCGCGCCAGGTGAATAACCGCGCAATACGCGGCGGAAACCCTATACCAAACTCCAGCACCGTGATACCGGCCCATTTTGCTGCCAGAAAATGGCCTAACTCATGAATCAGAATGAGCGGGATCAGGACGAGGAAAAAGGCGACAATGCCGGACAGAGGGTCGTTGCCCAGAAGAAAATTGAACATATGTCAGTCCTTATGGCGACAGTCATCCATCGCCGCAATTATCCTGCAATCTGGATTATACGGGCGCATTCCGTAACAGGGCAAGATAGGATTTGGTCATGCTCATCAATTGTTCACCAGAAATGCCGCGCCACCAGCCCCGGCGGTAAGCACCTCTAATACTCCCGACAGCCTGGTCAAGCCCTGCCTTACCTGTTCAGCATCGTTTCTAACACAGATACACTGCACGTTTGGGCCGGCGTCCAGTGTATAACAAACGCGCAGGCCGTCGGCACGCCACCGGCGCACCTGCTCCATCACGGCCAGCGTCGGCGGCAGCCAGTAGAACAGTGCCGGACGGCTGGTCATCATAACAGCGTGCATCAGATTGCTGTCCAGTTCGACAACTTCCGCCAGTGCCGCAAAGTCCTGATGCTGGATCGCTGACTTGCAGGCCGCTAAGCGTCCTGCGGCCCCCGCGACCCGTGCCGCCTGCAAATCGCTGGTGGCGGCGCTTTTGTGCCCCTCCTGAGATCCCACTGCCTTATGCTGGCCGCTGACAACAGCAATCACATCCACCAGTTCCCAGTGATCTGGCGGCGCGATGCTTTCGGCGAAGGACTCTTCATGGGTTGCGCCGGCGTGCCATTCGACAAAACCACCGGGGATTGAACGCGCCGCCGACCCCGACCCCAACCGCGCCAGCGCCGACAGTTCGCGTTCGTTCAGGCGCAGACCGGCGGCGGCAGTCGCGGCCAGGGTGAGCGCGGCGAATGAAGCTGCTGATGACGCAATACCGGTCCCCATCGGGAAATTATTGGATGATTCCACTGCCGCCCACCCCCGAATATCCAGCCGCTCGCGCAGTGCATCGAGGTGTGCTGTTACACGTCTGAGCGCCGCGCCGGTTTCGGCCTGTCCATTCAACACCAGTTCATCGGCGGTGAGATCATCACGCCAGATGACCGTTGTCTGGGTATACAGACCATCCAGATTCATGCTGAGTGAGGGATTAGCGGGCAGTCGAAGCCGATTGTCAGTGTTTCCCCAGTATTTAATGAAGGCGATATTGGGATGGGCGCGGGCTGTTTTAGTCATGGACAAATCCTTTGCGCTGATGAATTGACATAGTGGAGCATTTACCTGCCGGACGGTATAATAAATCCGTTTTGCCCCACGTTGAAGGAGCAGCGATTGCAACCCCTGATTGGTCTACTCAGGACGATGCGTCCCAAGCAGTGGACGAAAAACTTCTTTATTTACGCCGGTCTGATCTTTGACGGCCAGTTATTCATTCTGGACTCATTTCTGCGTGTGACCGTGAGCTTCGTGCTGTTATGCCTCGCGGCCAGTGCCATTTATGTGGTGAACGACCTGGCCGATATTGAGCGTGATCGCCAGCATCCAAAGAAGAAACACCGCCCGCTGCCTTCCGGCCAGCTTCCCATCCCCCTGGCGATTGCCGCTGCTATTGGACTGCCGGTCATTGCAGTCGGCGGGGCTGCCCTTTACAGCCCACGTTATGCCGGTATTCTACTCCTGTATATTGCCTTGCATATCCTGTATTCGCTGCGGCTGAAACATATCGTCCTGATAGATCTGCTCACGATTACTGCCGGTTATGTGCTGCGGGTGGCCGGTGGCGCGGTGGTGATCGAGGTTGCGCGGTTCTCGCCCTGGTTATATACCTGCATGGCACTGCTGGCACTCTTTCTCGCTATTGGCAAACGCCGGCAGGAATACCTGACATTGGGCGAAAATGCCGGGAACGTGCGCCCAATCTTTCGCCATTACAATCTGCCACTGCTGGACGATCTGCTGCGCATGGTCACCACCAGCATCCTGATTGCTTATATTTTATACCTGATCGAAGCGCCTTCCATCCTGCTGGCGGGCAATAATGCCACACTGCTGACCGTTCCGTTTGTGATGTACGGGATTTTCCGCTATCTCTACCTGATACACGTTCGGGGCGAAGGTAGTGCCCCGGATGAAGTTTTACTGCGCGACCATCCCTTGCAGTTGACGGTTGTTTTGTGGGGTCTGAGTTTTATTATCATTCTCTACGGCCCAACGATTCTGGACTATGTGATTAGAGCTACCTTATGAGCATCGAAGCCAGTGCCCCGGCAAAGGTCATTCTTGTTGGTGAACACGCAGTCGTTTACGGCCAGCCCGCGATTGCCCTGCCCGTATCCAGCCACCGCGTTACCGCGCGAGTCATCCCTAATGCGCCGGGCGAATGCGGTCTGCGGCTGATTGCCGGAGAAATTGACCGCGTGCTGCCAGCGACAGTTGAGGCCGAAGCGGTAACCGATGCGCTCGACCTCACCCTTCGTCTGACCCTGGCGCGTGTCGGTCGGCTCGCGCCAGATGTTACGATCAAGATTGAATCCCAGATTCCAATCGCCAGCGGCCTGGGCAGCGGCGCGGCGGTTTCAACGGCACTGGCGCGGGCGCTCAGTATGGCGCTTGGCTGCCCGCTGAACAATCATGACCTGAACGAAATTGTTTATGAGGTCGAAAAAATTCATCACGGCACACCCAGCGGCATAGACAATACGGTGATCGTTTACGAGCAGCCGGTTTATTTCAAACGAGGACATCCCATCGAAACTTTTACTATTGGCGCACCGTTTACTCTGCTGATTGCGGATACGGGTCAAAGTGCTTTAACCCGTATTGCTGTCGCGGATGTGCGCCATCTGTACGAAAGTGAGACTGACCGGATTCAACCGGTTATCGAGACGATTGGTCTGCTGGTTGACGAAACGCGGCAGGCCGTTGAGCGCGGTGACTTAACCACCTTAGGCCAGTTGATGACGCGCAATCACGGTTATTTACGCGGCCTTACTGTATCGTCACCGCAGCTTGACACGTTCGTTAAGGCCGCGCTGGACGCGGGGGCATTGGGAGCAAAACTGTCCGGCGGGGGACGCGGTGGTAACATGATCGCGCTGGTGACACCGGAAACCCACAGCGCCGTAAAGGCCGCGCTGCTGGCGGCAGGAGCGCGGCGGGTGCTGGGAACAGTCGTGGCGGAGGGACAATGATGCTCACCTTTGTCAAACTGGGTGGCTCGCTGCTGACTGACAAGCGGGTGGAGGCTTCCTTTCATCAGGCTGCCGCCGACCGTATTGCATCCGAGATCGCCGCTGCCCTGGCTCAACAGCCAGCCCTGCGCCTGCTGGTCGGTCATGGCAGCGGCTCATTCGGGCACTTTGCCGCCCGCCGTTACAACACAATTGAAGGGGTACATACCCCGGACGAATGGCGCGGGTTTGCCGAAGTAGCGGCTGTCGCGGCAGAATTGAATTATCTGGTAGCCAGGGCGCTTCGTGCGGCGGGGGTTCCTGTCTGGCGGATTCAGCCTTCCGCTTCGACTGCCAGCCGCGACGGTGTGATTCAGCACATGGCAGTTGAGCCGGTACGGGCGGCGCTGGAACACGGCCTTGTGCCGCTGGTCTATGGTGATGTGGCGCTCGATCTGGTTCGCGGTGGTACCATCATCTCAACGGAAACCATCTTTTTTTATCTCGCGCAGCAGCTGCCAGTGCGACGAATTTTGCTGCTAGGCGAAGTTGAAGGAGTCTATGACGCGGGCGGCGCTTTGATTCCTTCGATCACACCGGCGAACTTCGAAATGATTGAACGCGCGCTGGGTGGATCCGCCGGAACGGACGTAACCGGCGGCATGGAAACGAAAGTGCGCGATATGCTGGCGCTGGCACAGCAGATCAGCGGTCTCGAAATCCGTATAATGGATGGGCGTAAGCCAGGACTTTTGCGAGATACGCTGTCAGGTCGGGTCGAGCCTGGAACTCGAATCAGCGGCGAAACGTAAGCCCCGGCAGATGAGGATATCATTTAGCGCCTCGGAAGTTGCCCCCATTCACGAGCCAGCCGGTTAACAGCCATGACCGTTAACGTAATCGCCAGTCCGGGGGCGAGGCCGACCCAGGGCGCGGCGCGCAGCGCGGCACGGCCTTCCGCCAGCATCACGCCCCAGTCAGGTGTTCCCGGTTCACCACCCAAACCCAAAAAGCTGAGGGCCGCACCGTTTAACAGGTTGTAACTGAACACCACCCCGGCATAAGCCAGCAGCACCGGCTGAATATTCGGCCAGATATGTTGAAACAGAATACGGCGCGGCGCGGCGCCGAGGGCTGCCGCCGCTTCGACATACTGCATTGAACGGATCGTTATGACTGCCGCCCGTGTCACGCGAGCATAAGTGCCGACCTGGGCTAATCCGGTTGCCAGTGCCAGTGGCAGCGCGCCCGCGCCGAGCAGTGTGAGTATAACCAGTGCCAGCAGCAGCCCCGGCAGTGCGAGCAGCGCATTGGTAAGGATGGTTGCGGCTGTATCGAGCCACCGGTTATCCGACAGGCCAGCAGCCAGACCCAGGACCGCGCCGCCGCCTATCGTAATGATCGTCGCTGTTATGGTGATCAGGAGTGTTCGCTGGCCGCCGTAGAGCACGCGGCTGAACACGTCGCGTCCCAGCATATCTGTCCCCAGAGGGTGTGACGCAGTCGGCGGCTGCATGGCATTCTGCGGATCCGTCTGCATCGGGTCAGCCGGGAACAATATGGGTACAGCCAGCAGTACGCTAACGATCAGCCCCAGTGTCAGCAGTGAATGTTTCATGCTGCTGGATGCGCCGCGCGCGGATCAAGCCAGGTGTAGGCTGCGTCCGCCAGTCCATTCAGCAGCGCGTAAATGGCTGCCAGCAGCAGCGTAATCCCCTGAACTACCGGGTAATCCTGCTGGAGCGCGCTGTCCAGCAGTAGTCGCCCCAGGCCGGGACGCACGAACAAACTCTCGGTGATGACCGCGCCGCCCATGAGGAAGCCCGTCTGTAATGCGATCACGGTCACAACGGGCAGCAGCGCGGCGCGCAGTACATGCCGCCGCAGCACCAGCCGCTCCGGCAGACCTTTAGCCCGCGCGGTACGAATAAAGTCCGCTGCCAGTGTCTCGCGGATACCGGAGGCCGCGACCTGAGCAATCGCGCCGGCAGTATGGAACCCCAGCACCAGCACCGGCAGCACCAGCGATGCCGCGCCTTCCCCACCTGCCGAAGGCAGCCAGCCAAACTGTACCGCAAACAGCCAGATCGTAAGTGTCCCCGTCCAGTAGACCGGCGTGCTCAGGGAGATGTTAACCATAAATCGGGCAGTGGATGATACCGGGGACGGCAGGGCGCTGCCGATACCCAGCAGCAAACCGAACACCACGCCAGTCAGTAAGGCGCTCACCGCGAGAATCGCAGTAGGGGTGATACGCTGAAGAATCATCTCAGCCACCGGCTGGCCGTCCAGCAGGGAATAGCCCAGCCGCCCCTGCATCGCGTCTACCCAAAAGCGCCCGTACTGCTGGATAAGTGGGTCGTCTAAACCCTGTCGCGCGCGGCGTTCGGCAATCACTGCCGGACTGGCCCCACTTTGGATAAGCTGGGACTGAATCGCATCTCCCGGCAGCAGCCGCAGCGCGAAAAATACCAGTGTTCCGGCCAGCCAGATACTTGCCAGCGCCGACACCAGCCGCTCTAGCCAGTA
Organism: Aggregatilineales bacterium; assembly: GCA_029975765.1. Lineage (GTDB taxonomy): Bacteria > Chloroflexota > Anaerolineae > Aggregatilineales > Phototrophicaceae > CFX2. The sequence continues at coordinate 10,847 of JARKOK010000292.1, read as the reverse complement.
TCTCATGAGCCGCCTGACATACTGGTGTTCGGCAGCAGCGGGAACCAACCGTAAGCGTCAAATGCCATTCGTTGCAGCGCCGAACTGGCGGCATTAAGATTGACGTAATCCCGAATTGGCAGAATGAGGGCTTCATCCATAATCAACTGCTGCGCCTGTGCATACAGAGTGCGGCGTGTACTGGTATCGGTCTGGCGCGCGGCTTCCAGCAGCACACGATCCAGGCTGGGGTTGGCATAGCCTGTCCAGTTATCTGGACTGCTGCTCAGGTAATACTGGTTGAGCAGCACCGGGTCAAGTCCAAAGCTGTAGAAAGCGACCAGGTTATAGTCCCCGGTTTTTACGGCTTCCAGCAGCGCGTTGCGTGTCGGCACGGGTTCAAGCACCGCTCGCACGCCAATGGTACGCCATTGATCCTGAAGTAGCTGCGCAACTTCAGGGATTTGTCCCCAGGGAGGTACGATCACCTTGACCTCCAGTTCCACGCCACTCACGTCCAGATAGCCATTGGCATTGCTGTCCGCAAAACCTGCTGCTGCCAGCAGCGTTTGTGCCTGGCCGGTGTCCTGCGCGTACAGGCCAATGATATCCCGATTGTAGAACAGGGTATTGGCTGACAGCGGCCCCCATGCGACCGGGGAAAACCGCTGAAACACCGCATCAATGATGGCATTACGGTTAGTGCCAAACAAAAGCGCCTGCCGCACCTGGCGGTTGTCGGTCGGGAAGCGGCGAGTGTTAAACAGGAATTGTAACGGCTGGCCGGGGATGGTTACGGGGACAATTTGTACGGCGCTGTTAGCGGTCAGCGCGCGCGCGTCTGTCGGCGGCAGTTCGCCCATAATCTGCGCCGCTCCACTCTCCAGCGCAGCGGAGCGTGTTGGCGCGTCTGTGAAAAAGCGAAACTCTATTTCGTCCAGATTGCCCGCCTGATAAAACGCCGGCCCCCAGTCATAGGTTGGGTTGCGCCGCAGCACAATGCGGTCGCCCGGCACGTATTCCACGAAGGTAAATGGCCCCGTGCCTACCTGATGGAACTGGTAGCGTTCGAGCGAGTATTCACCCAGTGCCTGAGGGCTGGCTATACCCAGATAGACCTGGCTCAGCGAGTCCAGCAGCGGGCTGTAGGGTTCGCTCAGATTAATCTGTATAGTAAATTCGTCCACGATCCCATACCCGGCATACGGCCCCAGCATGAAAGCCGCTTTTTGCGAGGCGGTATTCGGGTCAGTGATACGGTCAAGATTGGCGGCTACCGCCTGCGCGTTAAAGGGCGTACCGTCGTGAAATGTTACCCCCTGTCGCAGCCTGAAGGTGTACACCAGTCCGTCCGGGGCAATCATCCATTCTGTTGCCAGCCCTGGCACAAAGTCTTTGGTCGTAGGGTCGCGATAAACCAGCGTATCGTATACCTGGCGCAGCGGAATACCGAGTTCTGATGAACTGTTGATGTGGGGATCGAAACCGCTGGGTTGGAGCGTCAGCCCGTAGACGATGCGATTGCGCGCCTGAGTCTGCGGTGCGGCACTGCCGGCACACGCCGCTAAGAAGCAGGCCAGAATCAAGCTACCAGCGAACCACCAGCGCATACTGAACCTTTCCATGTTGGGGACAATGCGTTACGATTTTGCGAGTATAACGCAGGACTGGTAGGCATAACAGGTTGTTGTTTTGTCGCGTTCGAACCTGACTTTACTCACGCCGCCGCAGGAAAAAGAGGAAATTCATCCGTACCGCCGCCCCTGGCGCAGTTTCCGGCTGGAAGCCGGTATTTTGCTGGCGGTCACGATGGTATTGTACGGCCTGACCTCTTTTCTCGGCTTCCAGTTCCCCGAACGATTCAATCGAGTCCTGGGGGTGGGGCTGGCGCTGCTTCCGGTTGGGCTGTGGTTGGCCTTCTCATGGTGGCCGGAACGGTACGTACCGCAGCCGCGCCAGCGTTTGCTGTCAGTGATTATTATCAGCGGCCTTGCCGCCAATGCCATTGGGCTGCCGCTGATTAATGATTTCTTGCAGGTGGATCGCTGGCTGCCGCTGGCAAGTGCCATCAACCGGATTATTGGTTACACCTTTACTGTCGGGGTAGTCCAGGAGATGCTGAAGTACCTGGTGGTGCGATACACTGTCTGGCCGGACTGTTTCCGCACGCGGCTGGACGCGGTCGCTTACAGCGCCGCCAGTGCCATAGGTTATGCTACTGTCCTCAACCTGCACTTCATTTTAACGACCTCGCCGGCGCCAGATGTTGCTGCTGTGCGCATTTTTGATACGGTGGCGCTGCACCTGGTGACCAGCCTGATTGTTGGTTACGGGCTGGCGGAGATGCGTTTTGGACTGCCAACGCCGCTGTTCCTGACCAGTACGCTGGCATTGGCGGCCTTTGTCACAGGTGTAGCGATCCCGGTGCGCGCGGGGTTGGTTAATCCCAGCTTTTCTTTAGGCACCAGCGCCTCGAAAACGTTATTTGGCCTGGGTTTTGCAGTGGCGCTGCTGGTTGCGTTCGCCGCCATCATCGCTTTCCTCTATATCAGTGCCGAACGCCGCGAGCGCGAAGCTGCTGTTGAGGAATGAGCATGACCGTCATTGAGATCACTACCGCGCGTGATGAATTGAGCTATCGCCAGCGATGGGGCCATTATTTTGTGCTGCTGTTCGGGGCGCTGGCGCTGTTTATCGGTATTAATCTGCGTGACAGCGCCCTGAATGCAACGAAGGTTTATACCAACAGTCAGGCTGGCATACGTGCTGAGTACCCCGAAAACTGGCTGATTGATGAAGGTGGTAGTTATATCTTTCGCGTGCGCGACGTATCACAGGTTGGTTTCAAAACCACGATTCAGGTGGCAGCCCGTCCGATCAGTTCGGTAACCACTGAGCGCAATTTGGTAGACGCGCTCACGTTAAGCCGCTCACAAACGCTGGCAAGTTATACGGCTTTCAGCACCCGGCCTTTTCTGCTGCCCAACGAAGTTCAGGCCACCGCTGTCACTTATACCTATGTCGCCAGTGAGTCCAACCCATTCCTGGAAAGTATCCCGGTTGTGATTGAAGGTCTGGACATTCTGGCAATCTCTCGCGGACAGGCGATCATCATCACCTTTCTTTCTGACTCCCGCACCTACGACACCAATTATCCCCGCTTTGAGCAGTTTTTAGCCAGTCTGGAATTTTGACATGCGTCGTTGGTTTCTTATTATCATTGTCATGCTTGCCTGTAGTGGCGTGAATATGTCCATCAGCCGCGCCCAGAGCGGCACGCTTGATCTGGAACGCCTCCAGCGCGCGACGGTGTATATCGCACAGGCGCGAAATGTTGGCAGTGACCTGTTCATCACATGTGTGGGTTCAGGCACGATTGTCAAGCGTGACGGGCTGATTCTAACCAATGCTCACAATACGCTTACCAGTTCGGCCTGCCCTGGTGAAACGCTCATCGTGGGTATCACGAATCGCCTCGACGAGCCTCCGATTTTGCGGTATCGGGCTGAAATCGCGCAGGCATCGTTGGGCCTTGATCTGGCCCTGCTGCGCATTACCCGCGAACTTGATGGACGGTTAATCGAAGCCGGCACGCTGGCGCTGCCGTTTGTTGAGTTGGCCGATTCGGATAGTATCCAGCTTGATGAAACGATCACAGTGATTGGTTATCCAGGCATCGGCAACGATCCCGTCGAAAGCCGGCGCGGAACGGTCATCGGTTTTGTGGCCGAACCCAGCGGCGGCGAAAAGTCGTGGATGAAAACCAGCGCGGTTATTCCCGGCACGATGTCCGGCGGCGGTGCGTATAATCAGGCCGGGCAGTTGATCGCCATTCCGACAACGGCGCCGCTGGCTGCCGGCGCGCTGGAGACCACCTGCCAGCCGCTTCAGGACACCAATAACGACAACGCCGTCAACACGAACGACATCTGTATCCCGATTGGCGGCTTTATCAATGCGCTCCGCCCGTCTAACTTTGCGCGCCCGCTGCTGCGCGCGGCTTCACTGGGGTTAGCACTGGACATCCTCAATGTCCCCACTGCGCAGGTTGGTCTGGTCGGTGCGCCGACATTCAAACGCCTGTTTTTTTCACCTTCGGTGAACGAAGCCGGAATGCCGACGACGGTTGTGCGCAGTCTGCCAGCCGGCAGCAACGGACTGTATCTGTTCTTCGACTACGAAAACATGACGCCCGAAACCGTCTACGAACTGCGTGTAACCACTGATGGTATTCCCAACCCAACCTTCAGCCTTGCGCCGGTACGCTGGAGCGGCGGTGAACGCGGCCTGTGGTATCTGGGTAGCAGCGGACAGCCCTGGCCGAACGGTGTCTACGAATTCACCCTGTTTGCGAACGGTATTGCCGCGCCAACGGCCCGCCTGATTATCGGGGGCGCGCCGGAAACGGCTCCCACTTTTAGTGATGTGGTGTTCGGTCTGCTCGACCTGCGTAACAACCCGTTGGGCAACGGTTTTGTGCTGCCGACCGGCAACATCGCCAGCGCCCGTTTTTTATTTCGCAACATGGAAAACGGCCAGGAATGGACGACCATCTGGTATCGGGATGGACAGGAAATCCCGGCGGCGCGTCAGACCAATACCTGGAACGAAGGCGCATCCGGTTCAACTACCACCAGCATCCGCTCGGAAACCGGCCTGCCGCCCGGCAGCTACCGACTGGAACTGTATATTGGTAATGGCCTGGCCGCCACGTCCGATTTCACTATCGCGGGGGCGGCGCAGGGTGCTTTCCCGGAGATTTTTAAGAATGAGCGTTTTGTAACCGCCAATACTTCGGATGAAGCGCTGACTGCCGCGCCGCTCACTAACTTTCCGGGCAGTGTTCTCGATCTGTATATGCTGTTCGACTGGCAGCAGATCGCCCCTGGTACACTGTGGACGATGCGCTGGACGGTGGACAATGAGATTTTTTACGAACGGACTGCTCCCTGGAACACCCTGGAAAGCGGGCAGAATCTCTTGATCCGCCTTAGCGCGCCAGGCGGCGTGCCGGACGGCACCTACCGCATGGATTTGCTGGTTAATAACGTTCAGTTACGGTCGGCGCGGGCGCAGGTAGGCATCGGCCAGCTACCGATTGACCCGTTCGCGCAGGCCAGCGGCGTGCAGCTTCGCGGGCAAATTCTGGATGCGGATACGAAGCTGGGTATTCCCGGTGTGACCTTTATTCTGTTAAGCCGGGAATATTCCGTGATTGACTTCACCTGGAGTCAGGCCCAGATTTTTACGATGGCTGTCACCGACCGCAATGGTCGTTTTCAGATTGACCGTCCGCTGCAATTCAGCACCCGGAATAACGAAGTGGCCTACAGCGCGATCATTTCGGCTCAGGGTTATTTACCCATCAGTGCCGATGGTATCGAGGTAGATACCACCACCCCGAACCCGCTGGACATCACGCTCTACCTGATTCGAGATGCCAATGGCTGAAAAACCCCGACTGGATGTGCTGCTGCACGAACGCGGCCTCGCACCCACTCGCGAAAAAGCACGCGGCATGATTATGGCCGGTGAAGTGCTGGTGAATGGTGCGGCCATAGATAAACCCGGTACCCGTGTCAGCCCGGATGCTGAGATTGTCCTGAAGGGTAAACCTCGCTTCGTCAGTCGGGGTGGCGAAAAACTGGCTCACGCCCTCAGTATTTTTGAAGTGCCTGTCGCCGGGCGTATCTGCGCGGATGTTGGCGCGAGTACCGGCGGTTTTACGGACTGCCTGCTGCAAAACGGCGCGGCGCGGGTGTACGCGATTGATGTAGGCTACGGCCAGTTGGATTATGCCCTGCGGCAGGATGCGCGGGTGATTGCTATTGAACGGACTAACGCCCGCTATCTGGAGCGGCTGGACGAGCCGGTGAGTCTGGTCGTAGTAGATGCGTCGTTTATCTCGCTGCGACTGCTGCTGCCGGTGATTAAGGGCTGGCTGCTGCCGCAGGCTGAAGTTATTCCGCTAATTAAGCCGCAGTTTGAAGCTGGCAAACAGGATGTTGGCAAAGGGGGTGTGGTGCGTGACCGCCGCATTCATGCCCGCGTCTTAACCGACATTCTGACATTCGCCCACGAGCAGGGATTTGCCGTCAAAGGGCTGACCACCTCCCCCATCAAGGGGCCGGCAGGCAATACCGAATTTCTGGCATGGCTGGGCTGGGGTACGGATGAGTCCTCGCTCGACCTAAAAACGCTGGTTGATGCGGTTTAAACAAGCGCAGTTCATCCCGGCCTTGGCTGCCGCCCCTGACGTTATCATCTGTTCGCCTGTATAATAGCCATGTTATACAACGGGTAGGGATTATGAGCCGCGATAACATTCGGAATTTCTCGATTATTGCCCATATAGATCATGGCAAAAGCACCCTGGCTGACCGGCTGCTGCAACTGACCAATACAGTCAGCGACCGCCAGATGCAGGAACAACTGCTCGACAGCATGGATTTGGAACGTGAGCGCGGCGTCACGATTAAGGCGTCCGCCGTCCGTATGAGCTACACCGCCAGGGATGGCCGCGATTACGAGATTAACCTGATTGACACCCCCGGCCACGTGGACTTCAACTACGAAGTCAGCCGCGCGCTGCAAGCCTGCGAGGGTGCGGTGCTGGTGGTAGATGCCAGTCAGGGGATCGAAGCGCAAACGCTGGCGAACCTGTACCTCGCGCTGGAACAGGACCTCGAACTGATCCCGGTTATCAACAAGATTGACCTCCCGGCGGCGCGCCCCGGTGAAATTGCGAAAGAAATGGAAGACCTGCTTGGTATCCCTGCCGATCAGATGATTCCGATCTCCGCCAAACAGGGTGTCGGTGTGCCGGACGTGTTAGAGGCCATCGTGCAGCGGGTGCCACCGCCCAAAGGCGACGTGAATGCCCCACTCCGGGCGCTGGTATTTGATTCGCATTACGACAGTTACAAGGGGGTTGTCGCTTACGTTCGTGTGGTGGATGGCCGCATTGATAAAAAATCGGCACTCCGGCTGCTGGCGACCGGCGCGCGCTTCGACCCGGTAGAAATCGGCATGTTCCACCCGGACATGCAGCCGGTGGATTCACTGGAGGCCGGCGAAGTCGGATACGTGGCGACAGGCTTCAAGACGGTGCAGGAATGCCGCGTGGGTGACACCATTACCACCGTCAACGGCGGCTCGGAAGATGCGCTGCCCGGCTACAAAAAAGTCAAGCCGATGGTGTTTGCCGGTATCTATCCAACCAATAACGATGACTATGGTGACCTGCGCGACTCGCTGGAAAAATTGCAGCTTAACGATGCCTCGCTGGTCTATGAACCGGAAACCTCGCAGGCGCTCAACTTTGGCTTCCGCGTTGGTTTTCTGGGACTGTTCCATATGGAAATCATCCAGGAACGGCTGGAACGTGAATATGATCTGGATATTCTGGCGACCGCGCCCAGCGTGGAATATCAGGTTTTGCTGAACAGCGGCGAAACGCTGACGCTCGACAGCCCGGCGCAGCTTCCCGACGAAAACCTGATTAAGGAAATCCGCGAACCCTGGATGAAAATTCAGGTTTATACGCCGCAGGAATATATCGGCCCGGTGATGGATTTATGTATCAAAAAGCGCGGTGAGTACGTGACGACCGAGTATCTGGACGCGCACCGCGTTATCCTGCACTACAACATTCCGCTGTCGGAAATCATCGTGGATTTCTTCGACAAGCTCAAAAGTGTCACGCGCGGTTATGCCAGCATGGATTACCAGTTCGATGAGTACCGCCCTGAGAATCTGGTAAAACTGGACATCTTGGTGAACAACGAACCGGTAGACGCGCTGGCGATGATCGTGCACAAAGATGAGGCGTATCACAAGGGCCAGCGCCTTGTCAGCAAGCTGAAGGAACTCATTCCCCGCCAGCTGTTTGTTGTGCCGATTCAGGCCGCATCCGGTAAGAAAATCATTTCGCGGGCTAACGTCAGCGCCATGCGAAAGGACGTACTGGCGAAATGTTATGGCGGCGACATCACGCGCAAGAAGAAACTGCTGGAAAAGCAGAAAAAAGGCAAGAAGCGCATGAAGATGGTCGGGCAGGTCGAACTGCCGCAGGAAGCCTTTATGGCGATGCTGCGCCTGGATGAGGAATAACCCGGCGTGCGGCCAGCCAGCTTTCCACCGCCTGCCCCTGCCCTGGCGGAAGCTGCCCTGTCTCGACAAGATCGTGTACCATACCGGGTAGTGTGAGAATGGATTGTATGCTCACGCCCGGTATGGTTTCTGCGGTGTTCATATCCAGCAGCGCCAGCAGCGTGTGAATCTCTAACCCTACACGCCGGGCTGCTGTGATAAATGGCAGCAGTCCGGCAGCATCATCCAGAACATTCGTCACCATAACAGCGGTATGGCCGATATTATACGCCCCGGCCAGATCATAAACCGCTTCACCTGTGCTGCCCCGGCTGTATACCAGCGAAATGTCACTGGCTAAACTGAGCGCCACGCCGAATGGCACAGCGTCAGCCGTCGCCACCAATCGCTGTACGGGTAGGCCGTCAAGCTGCTGCTGTGCGGTCTCAACGGCCAGTCGCAGCACGTCGGGATACGCGGGTAAATAGTCCAGACTCAGGCGAAACGGGCAAACACCATCCTTTTCAGGAAAGCGCCCGAACTGAATCAGACCGGCTTCTATGAACAGTTTTATCAGATCATTCACCGGATGGCCTCCAGCGCGGCACGGGTTTGCTGGGCGAAATCTTCTCCCATTCCGGCGAATAAAACGGATTCTTCCGCCAGTTGGATTGTCAGCACCCCTTCTCTGACGGGCAGCATAAACAGCCCTGCGTCTTTCCAGTACATACCCGTGTGAGGCTTTCCCTCAAACGGCGGCTGTCCATCCTGCACGACGAACGCCGTCCGGTCAGGCCGTGCGGTATAAAATGCCGCATCCTGCTGGCTCAATACTGTTACCGCGTCCACATTGAATGAGCCTTCGTCAAGCAGGGCTGCGTAACCTGACCCGGTGAACGGGCCGTGTATGATCGTCATGGCCTCCCCGCTGATATATGCTGCTGTTCGCTCCAGCGCCACCGCCCCGGCGGCACCGATTGTCAGGTAAGCTGCCAGATCAAATACATAGGCACACACCAGATCGCGCGTGGCATTGATAATCGCCTTGCCGTATGGCAGAAAGGGATCGTCGTAACGCTGAATAACGAGCGGTAGTTTCACCAGGCGCGGCGCGAGCAGGAGAGCCAACCGCGTCTGCCGCTCACGCTGGAGTTGAGCCAGCCATTCCGCTGCCTTATGCGCCATCAGATGTTTCCTTGATCATGCGCCACAGCATGGACAATGACCAGGTTGTAACCCAGGCTGGCGCCAGATCCGATTGGCCGCCAAAACCATACACCCGCGACCGGACGCTGCCATCCATATAAACTGCAATCGCCGTACCCCCTTCAGTATCGGCATTTTCGATTACTTCCGGTTCGCTCACCACAGCAATCGCAGCATTCGCATCCGATTCCCGGCACGCGCGTTCGGCGGCCTTTTCCGCCAGCGTTCGAATCGGTATGTCGCTTGTTTCGCCAAGCGCCAGGCGCAGTGCTGCCGGGTTCGTGTAGATTTCGGTGTTGCGTACAATATTCTGCCCCGCCGCTTCCAGCGCGCGGCTGACCGGTGTGCCTATGCCAGTCTCGCTGATTGCCAGCGTAGCCTGCTGGTTTTGCAGCAGCTTGACGACCACATCCTGAATGTTTTCCTCGTCAACACCGAAGATATACGCGCCAATCCGCTCCCGAAGCTGCTGCTCGACCCCGGCGATCATCCGGTCTGCCTCGTCCATGCTGGCAGCCTTAGCCGTAATACGAATATCTACCTGCCCGGTGTGGGCAGCCAATCCGACCGTTGGATTACTTTGCTGCAGCAGTTCATCGCCGATCTGTGCGTCCAGCAGGCTTTCACCAATCCCTGCCGTGCGGAGAATGCGAGCTTTAATAACCCCGCTTCCCAGTTCAAATCGCTCTCGCAGATAGGGAATCACCCGCTCTGTCATCAGGAATTTCATCTCGCGTGGAACGCCCGGCAGGCTGATCACGACCCGCCCTTCATGTTCAACAATGAACGCCGGCGCGGTTCCAACCGGATTTTCGATGACGATGGCCTGATCCGGCAGATACGCCTGACGGCGGTTGTTTTCCGTCATCTGGACGCGGAAACCGGCAAATCGCTCGGCGATAGCGTCTAACAACACCTGATGAAATACCAGCTCGCGCCCGGTCGCTGCCGCCACCCCCTGACGCGTCATATCATCCACCGTCGGGCCTAATCCGCCGCAGGTAATCACCACCTGCGCCCGCGCCAGCGCCGTGCGAATAACATCGGCGATCCGTCGTTCATTGTCACCAACGGAGGTCATGTAATAGAGGTTCAATCCGATATCCCGGAGTGCTCGCGCAATGTATACCGAATTGGTGTCGGTAATCTCCCCCAGTAAAATCTCCGTGCCAATAGCGACAATTTCAGCATTTACGTTGTGAGTCACCACTTGATTAACCGTTCCTTTGTTGGGTAAACTCTATACTACTTCACGCAGCGACAGATGCCTATAACCTTTTGGCTGAATGCCAGGGGAGTTTTATGACAAATGACACAGAAATTTTGGCTTTTTTCCAAGAAGTGTTTATAATGTGAGTGTGGAGAAGGAATCTGCTCAATGTAAAGCAAATTCCTTGTGCAGATTCAACGAAATTTTTCACAAATAGTCCCTTTTTGTTCGGGAACATGGTCATTCAACGGAGGACAGTTCGTGGCCGGTGTAACCTTTAATCACGTCTATAAACGTTTTGGCAACACTTATGCAGTAAAAGACCTGCACATCGAAATCGCCGACAAAGAGTTCCTCGTTT
>JARKOK010000442.1 GCA_029975765.1 Aggregatilineales bacterium | reverse complement strand
GCCGATGTTCGGCAACCGTCGCAGCCACTCCATGCGCGCGACCCGGCACAAATTCAAACCGAATCTCCAGCGCGTGCGGGTGTTTGAAAAGGGTGTTTTCGTCCGCAAGACGCTGTGCACCAAATGCATCAAGACGCTGGCGAAGGCTTAATGCCGGATGCAGCGCACGCAGCCAACTGAAAGCCGGAAGCTCCGGCTTTTTAGTTGCCAGGCGACTGTCGCAGCGCATAAACGCCTTCCTGCACGCTGTACCGGGACGTGAATACGGCGCTGCCGGCAATTAATACGTTCGCGCCGGCCTCGACGACTGCCGCCGCCGTCTCGACATTGATCCCTCCATCCACTTCAATATCCATCGCGCGACCACTGGCGGCAGCCATCGCCCGAAGCTGGCGAATTTTGGGCAGCGTTTCCGGCAGGAATGTCTGCCCGCCAAAACCCGGGTTGACGGTCATCACCAGTATCACATCTAACAACGGCATGATTTCACTCAGGGCGCTGGCCGGGGTATGCGGATTGATGGCGACACCCACGCCGCAGCCCAGTTCTCGAATCGTTTGCAGCGCCCGGTGCAGGTTGGGGCTGGCTTCGATGTGTACGCTGATGCGGTCAGCTCCGGCGGCGGCAAAGGCCGACAGATGGCGTTCCGGTTCAACGATCATCAGGTGGACATCCAGCGGCAGCGCCGTGACCCGGCGCACCGCTTCGACCACCACCGGCCCCATCGTGATATTGGGGACAAAGCGACCATCCATCACATCTATGTGAATCAGATCACACCCGGCAGCTTCCGCCTCGCGGATATGCTCGCCCAGTCGTGTGAAATCAGCCGAGAGTATAGACGGCGCGATGAGGATATTGTTGTTTGGCACTTCTTCCATACACCTCTGTGTAAATATAACAACGCATAACGCCAGGAGTTGCGAGAATCAGGCTATCCGGCTAAGCATGGCCTAAGACCGGGTGCGGCTGGTATGGTCCTTCCAGATACGCCATATCTTCCGGCGAAAGCTGAATCTCCAGCGCGGCGACGGCTTCTTCCAGATGCGGCATTTTGCTCGCGCCGATGATCGGGCTGGTCACACCGGGTTTATGCAGCATCCACGCCAGAGAAAGCTGCGCCGGGGAACAGCTGCGTGTTTTCGCCAGCTCCACAACCCGATCCAGCGTCGCAAAATCGTTATCCTGATAGTACATATGATGGGCAAAACCATCGCTTTTGGAGCGCGCTGTTTCGCCGCCTTTGTCACGGGTACGATTGCCGGCGAGGAAACCCCGTGCCAGCGGACTCCAGGGGATCACGGCAATGCCCTGATCACGACACAGGGGGATCATTTCTCGTTCTTCTTCGCGGTAGACGAGGTTATAGTGGTTCTGCATCGCCACAAAGCGCGTCCAGCCGTGCAGGTCGGCCAAATACAGCGCCTGCGCGAACTGCCAGGCATACATGCTCGACGCGCCAATATAACGCGCCTTGCCAGCCTTCACCACATCGTGCAGGGCTTCCAGCGTTTCTTCAATCGGGGTTTCCGGGTCCCAGCGATGAATCTGGTACAGGTCAACATAATCGGTACCGAGCCGGCGCAGCGAATCATCAATCGCCTGCATAATGTGCTTGCGCGACAGCCCACCCTGATTCGGCTTGTCCCCCATCGGGCTAAAGACTTTGGTGGCGATCACGACTTCATCACGCTTCGCAAAGTCCTTCAGGGCGCGACCGGTCACTTCTTCACTCACGCCCAGCGAATAAATGTCGGCAGTATCAAAGAAGTTAATGCCCAGTTCCAGCGCGCGCTGCACGAAGGGGCGGCTGGCCGCTTCATCCAGCACCCAGTCGCGCCACTGCGGCGTACCGTAGGTCATCATTCCTAAACACAGCCGCGATACTTTTAACCCTGTGTTGCCTAAACGAACATACTGCATGATAATGCTCCTCATACTGAAGCTGCTGGCAATTATTCAGTCAGAATTCACAACGCTGTAAACCATTCAGTGTAGAATAACAATTAAAGTCATTAACTTCCACAAAGGGGCAACAATGCCTGTTTCATTGAACTGGGGAAATCCTGAAAAGACGATCCTCGTGCTGGCCTATACCACCCCCTGGACATGGCAGGAATTTGACACCATCTACCACAATTTAAATACCAAGATGGAGAGCCTGACCCATAAGGTTGATCTCATCATTGATATTCAGCGCGGCGGCCTGCCCCCCCAGGGCGCGATGTTGCGCTTCAAAAAAGCCGCCGAACTCAACCATCCCTATGCCGGCAACGTCATCTTCGTCGGGCCGCGTTTGCTGACGCAGATGGTCAACAGCATCATGAGCATTCTGAAAAGCGCCTTCTGGGGTAATATGGAAATCGCCGCCTTCCAGTTTGTGCCAAACCTTGACGCGGCGTATGCCCTGTGCCGCGACCGTCAGGCCAGCGCGCCAGAGCAGTACGGGCTGGATTATCCCCCCAGAGCATCCAGCGCCTGATCAGCCACTCCCCGCGCTGGCGCTTTCGGCGGCGGTTGTTCAGTCGTCCTTCAGTTCCGGCGGGTACAGGTAATAATTCGCGGCGGAGGCCGCCTGCCCACCCTCATGCGCCGCCGCCACAACCTGATGCGAATACAACCGCGTCACATCACCCGCCGCATAGACACCCGGCACGGTGGTCTTCTGCTCGGTATCGGTCAGAATATAACCGTGTGCGTCCAGCGCCACGCCTAACCGCGCCGCCAGTTCGGAGCGCGGCGTTGCGCCCTGCTGGTTGAATAACCAGTCGAGTTCGATACAGCGCCCGTCTTCGGTATACAACGCTTCAAACTGGCCGCTGCGCCCGCGCACAGTAGCGATGCAGTCATGGATGAGTGGAATTCGCGCCCGGCGCAGGCGTTCCTGAAACGCCAGCGAAATCTGCATCTCATGGCTGTTCGTCAGTACCGTGAGCTGGTCGGTAAACCGCTGCAACTGCAACGCTTCGGAGGCCGCCGCGTTGGTGTTGCCAACTACCACCACGCGCTTACCCTGCGTTTCATAACCATCCCCGGTGATGCACCAGAACATACTGCGCCCGACGTATTCCTGCCAGCCCTCGAACTGCGGGTAATGATCTACCACGCCCGTACACAGGATAACAGCCTGGCCGCGCCATTCATTACCAGCACTGACCGCCGCAAAGGTATCCCCGTCCGCCCGGAGATCATCCACCTGGCTGTC
>JARKOK010000441.1 GCA_029975765.1 Aggregatilineales bacterium | reverse complement strand
CGTACCGTTCTGCACTACTTTCTCGGCAACATAGGGCGGTAGAATACAGGCCAGGGGATTATGCTGAGTCATGCTCTCTCCTATAGGTAATTTAGTCCTACCGATTAGTAAAGCCCCACAATATCTTTACAACTTCGTGTGTCAGGTGCTTTACTAAATTCACATCTGCCTCTATAATTATATTCAAGAATCAATTTTGACACTATAAATTATAGGAATATCGTACCATTTCTAATATCCTTTACACATTAATTAACATTGAAATGTAAGCTGTATTAGATATAACGTTCGCGCCTGCACCGCTGTCCTGCCTTGCATTCGTTGTTTTTAGCGTATTCGTTGGCTTTGTTTTAGTAAAGCTACGGGCCGGGCTGTAGAATATGATTGATCAGACTGACAATCGGCTGCGTGAGTGGTTCGAAAGTGTTTTAGGCGATGTGCCGCTCACCTTTGCCCCACCCGGTTCAACGCCATCCGGGCATGGAGTCAGCCTGTATTTGATCGCTTTTGACGCTGCCCCTCCACCACGTACTCCAATCCGCACCCCGCTCCAGTTTACGGCAGTGTATCTCGTCACGATCTGGGGTTATGACAATCCGCAAGAGGCTCACCGGCTGCTGGGCGAACTGTTGTTTGCCGCCCTGGACACAACCGAATTCGAGATAGACTTTAAACCGCTGCCCGATTCGGCGTGGACGGCCTTTGGTGTTCCACCGCAGCCATCATTTTTTCTGCGCGCACTCGTGCGCCGTGATCGTCCCGAACCAGAAGTGAAACTGGTGCGCCAGCCGTTGGTCGTTCACACCACACCGATGATCGGTTTTAGCGGCGTTCTGCTTGGTCCGGGTGATGTTCCCATCGCCGGCGCACAGATTGAAATTCCCAGTATGGATATTTACACCCGTACCAACAGACGCGGACAGTTTCATTTTGCTGGCCTCCCGGCAGAACCCCGCGCCAAACAGCTCACCATTCGAGCCAGACGGCGCGCGATGCAAGTGACCGTCGAACCATCCGACGATCAGCCCGTCATCATCCGTTTCGACATTTTGAGTTGAGGAAAGGGGTCACATGCCAACCTATCTGGCACCGGGTATTTATGTTGAGGAAATTTCGGGCGGCGCTCGACCGATTGAGGCTGTTGGCACCAGCGTCGCGGCGTTTGTGGGTCGGGCGCCCGACGCGAGCGCGCGCGTGAATGAAGCCATTGCCATTGGCAACTGGTCGCAGTTCACCCGGCTGTATGCGCCCGAAGGCGCAGCCAGCACGCCGCTTTCACACGCCGTTTACGGCTTCTTTCTGAACGGCGGCTCGCGCTGTTACGTTGTCAACACGGGCACCGGCCCGATTACCGGCGGCGGGCGCCGGAAAGCAGGACTGGAAGTGCTGGAAGCGGTGGACGAGGTAGCAATTGTCTGCATCCCCGGCCTGACCGATGTTGCCTCGTATGATGCTGTCTTCACCCACTGCGAACGTATGAAAGATCGGGTGGCGATCGTGGATGGCCCTGGCCCGGATCCGGTCGAGGACTTGAACCGCCTGATTCAGGTCGGAACAGCCGGCGGTGATGGGGACGGCGGCGGCCTGCGCCCGCGCGACACACTCTACGGCGCGGTCTATTACCCCTGGATTACGGTGGTTGACCCACTGGCTCCCGGCACGCTGGTGGATGTACCGCCATCCGGCCATATCGCGGGTATCTATGCCCGCACCGACTCCACACGCGGCGTCCACAAATCACCGGCCAACGAAGTCGTGCGCGGAGCATTGAATGTGCTTCACCGGCTGGCACAGTCGGAACAGGAACTGCTGAACCCCGCCGGGATAAATGTCATTCGCCTGCTGGCGCGGGGTGGTATCCGCGTGTGGGGCGCGCGCACGCTGTCCACTGATCCTGAATGGCGGTACATCAACGTGCGGCGGCTGTTCATCCAGTTGGAAGAATCCATTGAGGAAGGTACGGGCTGGGTCGTTTTTGAGCCAAACGACCGCACCCTGTGGAAATCCATCACACGGGACATCAGCGCCTTCCTCACCCGCTTCTGGCGAGATGGCGCGCTCATGGGACGCACGCCGCAGGAAGCCTTTTTTGTGAAATGTGATGAAGAAACCAATACGACGGAAACGATTGACGCGGGGATGGTCATTACCCTCATCGGCATCGCGCCGGTGAAACCCGCCGAGTTTATCGTATTCCGCCTCAGTCAGTTTGCCGGTGGCGCAACAGTCGAAACCGAGGGAGGTTAAACCATGCCTGAAGCCGCACAACAAGCACCCGCAGCCGAACAGTCCGGGGCGCAGCCGGGTGTGTTTAACGACCCCTACCGCGCCTATAACTTTAAGCTTGAAATTCAGGGCGTGGTCGAAGGTCACTTTACCGAGGTGATCGGCATTGGCGCGCGTGTCCAGGCCATTAAGTACTGGGAAGGTGGCACCAGCCAGCAGGTTCACGTCATTCCAGGGCGGGTCGAATATGCGGACATCGAACTGCGTTACGGCCTGACTGCCTCCCGCGAACTGTTTGACTGGTTCATGACAGCCATTAACGGCCAGGTCGAGCGTAAAAACGTGGCGATCATCATGCTGGACTCTCAGGGTGTCACGGAAGTCATGCGCTGGAATCTGATTGACGCCTGGATTCGGGAATGGCGCGGTGCGCCGCTGGACGCGGCCAAAGGCCAGCTTGCCCTGGAGTCGGTCGTACTGGTTTACACACAGCTTCAACGCGCCTGACAATGCACGCTCGACGGTTTAAGCCCGTTGTCGCCAGCCGGTCAGCACGGCAGGTGCGCGCGCGGCTGGTGGTCAGGCACCAGCGTTATTCTCAACGACCGCCTGACACACCGCCGGATTCCGCACCTGCCCATTGGCCGCAGCCACCGCGTGAGCCGCCGGCTCACTGGCTGGAGTTGGTGCGCGCCCAGGCGCCGGGGCTGCTGGATGGCACAGGACGCGGTGTATTTCAGACGCCCTCGCGCCGTTCACAGTTGGCGGCGGCCATACCTCCCGCTGCGGCACCTGCCCTGCAAGTAACACCCACCGGAAAGGCAGCCGACACTGGAGAAACGCACCCGGCAGGCGCAGACCTGCCCCGGCAGCCAGCCATCGAGCCGCCGGCTGTACCCGCCGGCCCGCGCTCACGCCGGAGGCTGTTGCTGCAATTCTCCGAAAACACGGAACTGACGGCACACCCGCCGGTGTACACTACCCCCGGCAGGCGGCGACCACAGCCGCTGATCATCTATTCACCGGATATAACTCCGCCGGCGCGGACAAACAGCGCAACTGCACCCGTCACCCCAACATCACCGTCGGTGGCAGCCATCTATGGCGACGCCACTGCCGCCGAGCGTTCCGCCTGGATCGAACCGCCGCGCGCCGAGTCGGTGACTCCACCGGCATTAACCATCAGCAGCGCACCAGCGGCACAGCCAGCCGAGCCGGCGGCCAGTGAATCGCCATCCGTTCCGGTAACCGTTTTTCCACGCTACAGCGAACTGGCGCCGCCGACGCGCCCGACGGCTCCTGCACCGTCATCACTACCAGCAGCCCAACAGCCGCATCTCACTTTCAACGAGACGCACCCGCTGCCACCTGTCAAATATATGCCGGAGCCGCCGCTTGAAGGAATATGGCCGTCGCTGCCCGAATCAGCCGGCAGCCCTGAAACGGACGAAAGTGTTATCAGCCGCGCCTGGAAGTGGCGCGACCGCCTGGATCGAGAACAGCGAGGATTGGCATGGAGCGAGCCTCTTTCTTAATTGAGGAAACCAACCAGCGCATCGGCT
>JARKOK010000438.1 GCA_029975765.1 Aggregatilineales bacterium | reverse complement strand
AGTACCGCCGACAGCACGCCGCCGGCGGTGTGGCTGGCGCGCAGCACGACCGCGCCCGCGCCATCGCCAAACAGGATACAGGTGCCACGATCCTGCCAGTCGAGGACGCGGGTCATGGTTTCCGCGCCAATGATCACGGCTGTTTGAATCGCGCCCGCGCGTATGGACTGCGCGGCCATTTCCACGCCGTAGACGAAACCGGAACAGGCCGCGCTGAGGTCAAACGCCCCGGCTTTGGTCGCGCCCAGGCCGTGTTGAATCAGGCTGGCCGTGCTGGGAAAGATATTCTCCGGTGTCGACGTGGCAACGATAATCAGATCAATTTCGGCGGGATGAATATCCGCTACATCCAGCGCCCGCTGCGCGGCTCTTAAGCCCAGGGTCGCGGTGGAGTCACGCTCGCCAGCGACACGGCGTTCCCGAATACCGGTGCGCGTGCGAATCCACTCATCACTGGTTTCCACGATGGCTTCGAGATGCGCGTTCGTCAGCACGGCGTCCGGCACCGCCATCCCCCAGCCGGCGATGTGCGCGTAAATTGTCTCGCCCTGGCCGTTACGCATGTCCATTGTGGTCGTATTTGCCCACGATAATCACCGCATTATGCCCGCCGAAACCAAATGAATTGCTCATGGCGACGTTGATTTCACGCGCGACCCCGGTATTGGGTGTGTAGTTCAGGTCGCAGTCCGGGTCAGGATGTTCGAGATTGATGGTTGGCGGCACGAAATTATGCCGGATGGCCTGTATCGTGAAAACGGCTTCCACCGCGCCCGCCGCGCCCATCAGGTGGCCGGTGACGGACTTGGTGGAACTGATCGGAATTTCATACGCCTGTTCACCCAGCGCCTGCTTGATCGCCAGCGTTTCACTTTTGTCGTTCAGCGGCGTGCTGGTGCCGTGCGCGTTGATGTAATCAATGTCCTGCGGTTTTAAGCCGGCATCCTTCAGCGCCAGTTGAATCGCTTTGGCCGCGCCTTCGCCGGTTTCCAGCGGGGCGGTGACGTGGTAGGCATCGGACGTGTGGCCGTAACCCAGAATTTCGGCGTAGATTTTCGCGCCGCGCGCGCGCGCGTGTTCCAGTTCTTCCAGCACGAGAATGGCCGCGCCTTCTGCCACCACAAAACCGTCGCGTTCCGCGTCGAACGGGCGCGAGGCTTTTTCCGGCGCATCGTTGCGGCGGGAGATGGCGGTCATGTTATTGAAGCTGGCGATGGCGATGTCCACCAGGCCGGCTTCGGTGCTGCCTGCCAGAATCACGCTGGCATCGCCGCGCCGGATGATCTCCATCGCTTCACCGATGCAGTTGTTACCGGTGGCACAGGCAGTTGAAATGGCGAAGTTCGGGCCGCGAATGCCGTAAGTCATAGAGACTTTGCTGGATGGGCTGTCCGGCAGCATCATCGGAACGAGCAGCGGACTGACGGCGCGCGCGCCTTTTTCAATAAATGACTTGATGCCTTCAAAAATCGAAGCGATGCCACCGATTCCACTGCCCATCACCACCCCGATGTCATAGCGGTTATCATCGGTTACTTCGAGGCCGGAGTCTTCCATCGCCTGCCTGGCGGCGTACAGTCCCAACTGCGTTACGCGGTCGGTGCGCCGGGCCTCGCGGCGGCCCAGAATGGCTTCCGGGTCAAAATTCTTGACCTCGCCGCCGAAATGGTTGTCGAGGTGCGAGGTATCAAACCGCTGAATCGGCCCAATGCCGGTTTTACCGGCGGCGGCGTTCGTCCAGGCTTCGTCGGGGTTGTTCCCCGTCGGGCAGATGATGCCCATTCCGGTGACGACGACACGTCGTGTGTTCACAACAGTCCTCCATTAGACGGCCAGTTCATCGGTGGCCGCGTAGCTACATGAACCCGGCAGGGACACCCCTGCGGAAAATCGAAGACCATACAATATGGAATAACCCCTCATCAGGCCGTGAGTTGCAGCTATTTTCAGCGCCCCGCCTGATGTTATAATCCACTACGGCGGAGGGGTTTTCATCCATGATTCTCGTGACCGGCGCGACCGGCTTTATCGGCAGACATCTGGTTTCCCGACTGATGGCAGACGGCTATCGGGTGCGCTGCCTGCTGGCAGAAGACCGGCAGCAGCAGCTTACCTGGCCGACACCGCCTGAGATTATAACAGGAAATCTGCTGGATGAAGAGGTATTGTTTAAAGCGGCCAGCGGCGTTAATACCATCATTCATCTGGAAAGCGGCCAGTGGTGGGGCCGCCCGCGCGAACTGGAGCGTATCGAGATCGTCGGCACGCGCAACCTGATCGCGGCGGCGCGCGCGGCACGGGTCGGACGTTTCATCACTGTCAGCCAGTTAGGCGCGTCCTCGTCGTCGGGCTATACGCTGCTGCGGATTAAAGGGGTGGTTGAGGAGCAGGTGCGGTCAAGCGGGCTGGCCTACACGATTATTCGCTCTGGTGTGGTGTTTGGCGAGGACGATGCGTTTGTTAACCATATCGCCATGATGCTGCGTGCGAATCCGCTGGTGTTTCTGATGCCTGGTCGCGGTGAGGTTGTGCTGCACCCGATTTATATTGATGATCTGGTGGAGGCCATCGTCCGCAGCCTGAGCCTGATTGATACCATAGACACCACGCTGGACATTG
>JARKOK010000434.1 GCA_029975765.1 Aggregatilineales bacterium | reverse complement strand
GTTGTGAATATTACCCTGTGCAATTATTCATCGGGTGCTATACTTGCCCCCCGGCACACCAACCATACGAGGTCTTTGAGGACTTATGCGACGTATTTTCGGTTTTGTCTCGGCTGCGGCGGTGTTTCTGCTGCTGGGTCTGACGCTGCCCGCCGCCGTTTACGGTAAGCCGCTGCTGCAAATCCAACTGCCGGGCACCAACACCCCATCTCCCGAACCCCGCCAGATGGGGTTCGCCACCAATACACCGGCTGGCCCCTCGGCCACGCCCTCCCAGACACCAACGGCCTCCTTCACGCCGACCGCCACCTTCACGCCGTCCAATACGCCGACCGATACACCGACGGCGACCGATACGCCCTCGCCCACGCCGACCCCCATCGGGCCGTTTTCCTATCCCGAAGGCATCAGCCCACTGACCGGCCTGCCCTATCCTGATGAAGACGCCATGAACCGGCGCAGTCTGATCGTCAAAATCTCGAATTATCCGCCGGTCGTGCGCCCGCAGAGCAGTGTCAATCTGGCAGATGTGGTGTACGAATACGAAGTCGAAGGCGGCGTGACCCGTTTCGCGGCCATTTACCGCAACAACGCGCCCACGCACGTAGGTTCGATTCGCAGCGCGCGGCTGTTCGACCTCGAACTGATTCAGATGTACAACGCGCTTTTTGCCTATTCTGGTACCAGCGAGCCGATCCAGAAACTGATCATGTCATCGGATTTTGTCTACCAGACCTTCTCACCGCTCAAAGGCGATAACTGCGAAGAAGCCGGTTTCTGCCGCTTTCCGAAGGACGGTCTTGCCTTTGAACATACCCTGTTCCTGGATACCAACGGGGTGTGGGCGCTGGCAACCCGCCGCAATGTCAACACACCGCTGCGCGCGCGCGGCTTTGCTTTTAACGCCACGCCGGACGCGAACGGCCAGACCGCCAACGACATTTTCATTGACTGGTACGGCCAGACCAGCGCCCGCTGGCAGTATGACACGGCCAGCGCCCGCTACCTGCGCTACACCGACGATGTGCCGCACTTCGATATTAACGACGGCCAGCAGCTCTGGGCGGATAATCTGATCGTGATTGAAGTGCCGCATAACGAACGGCCTGATCTGTTCCCGCCAGGCGCAAGCTATATGTCACACGAAATCGCGCTGTGGGATCAGGGCCGTGCCTACCTGTTCCGTGATGGGCAGTTCTATCAGGGCTACTGGCTGCGGAAAGACAAGGAACCCGGCAGCGCGTTACAGATCATCTACGGCAACAACGTGCCGATCATGATGAAACCGGGGCGTACCTGGGTATCCGTCGTGCGCTGGTTTGGTGATGTCGTGGTGAGCCAGACCAAACCGGACATGGCCGCCACCGCGACCACGATTGCCTTAAGCGCCACGCCCACGCTCACCATCACCCCCGGTCCCAGCCCGACACCCGCGCCTGATCTCTAGGCTAAACACCCCACCGGGATACGGTACGCCGTGTCCCGGTACTGACAGATGACTATTGTCCGTGTAGGGGTAGGTTTCGCAAACCCACCCCTTCTGTTTTGGTTAGACACAATAGATCAGATTTAGCTCAAGAATTATCTGGAAAACAGGGATTATGGTTAAAATATATAAACCAGCTGTTGACAGTATGGAGCAGCATACTGAAGATGTCGCCTGATACATTCTTTCGTTTGTTTTTTGCATTTTTGGTTATCGCTGTTCTGGGTGTTCGCTTCTACGGCCACCTAAAAGCCGGCAGCTTTGGCAGCCGAAATCGCAGCAGTTATGATGAGGGGAGGGTAACCCGATTGCTGCGCCCCCTTCCAGTTTTACTGGGCATTGCCAGTATTCTGTATATTATAGCGCCTGAGCTTATGGACTGGTCTACCCTCGACTTACCTGTCTGGATGCGTCTGGTATCCATCCCCCTGGGTTTGATCGCTGCTCTTGCAATGACGTGGGTTCACATGACCTTAAACAAAAACTTCAGCGGCAGACTGGAGATTCGGGAAGATCATACCCTGATTACAGATGGCCCCTATCGCTGGGTGCGCCATCCGATGTATACGGCTGTAATTACGTTATTCGTTGCCGTTTTTCTACTCACTGCCAACTGGTTCATTGGCTTGGTTGGTTTGGTTATGAATGTGGCAGTTATCGCTGCGCGCACGCCCAAAGAAGAAGCTATGCTTGTTGCCACTTTTGGCGACTCTTATAAAGAGTATATGCGGCGGACACCGCGCTACCTGCCGCGTGTCTTTGGCTAGATGCAGTTTTCTTAATTTGACTTCAAGCCTGGTTGACATTACAGTTTAGATTGCAGCGTATTATCAAGGGGGTAGTATGACCATTATCGTCTCCTGGTTTGACGACTCAAAAACAGCTATTCTGCGGGAGTTTGGCGCTTCCTGGACCTGGGATGAATTTTATGAGTCTCAGACAGAGGTCAATGCGATGCTCAGTTCCGTTGAACACAAAGTTCATCAGGTCATAGATTTTAGCCAATCGAATACTCTGCCATCCAATACCCTGACCCACATTCGTAATAGTGGACGCAATATACCGGAAAACCGAGGCAAAAGCATCGTCATAACACGCAGCGCGTTTTATAAACAAATGTATAAAATTCTGGATTTGGTCTTCCCCTCAATCACCGAACGAGTCATCGTTGTTGCTACCCGCGACGAGGCTCTGAAAGAAATCGGTTCACCTAACGTTGAGGATTCTACGCTGAGGTAAAAGTGAGTCCAATCCCACCGGATTCAGTTAGCGTTTGCTGTTCTGTGGGCCAGGATAGGGTATAGCTCCCACTCGTAAAAACACTTCTGGTAAATTGTTTGCATTTATTTTGAATGGCGGCTGATGAACGCACGTGGTGCGTTCATTCGTTTAACCGGCTTCAGCTTTTCACCCCTTTTCTAATTTCCTTCTATCACTGCTCTGACCGAACCCTGCTATTGTGCTGTTTCAGGATCGTATATCGAGGAGACCCAATATGGCGCGTACTTCAGGCGTCGAATTTAAGCTGCTTGCACCATATAACGAAACCGTGGAACTGATCGGGGACTGGAGCAACTGGCAGCCAGTTCCGATGAAGAAAGATAAACAGGGTTACTGGAAAGTCCGCGTGCCGCTGGAGGACGGCGAATACCAGTATAAATTCCGCCTCAAATCGCTGAGTTATTTTATGCAGGGCGAGATGGTAGACATCCCTGACCCCTATGCTACCCATCTCAGCGGTGACCAGTGGGAGAACAGCTGCGTCGTTGTCAAAAAAGGCCGGCCGGTGGTCACGACCTATAAATGGAAACACGACGACAAACCGCTGCCCTCGAATGACAAACTCGTGATTTACGAACTGCACGTTGGTGATTTCAGCGGCGGGCCGGGCGACGGCACGCCGGGCGGCAGCCGCACGCCGGGGCGCTTCGTGGATGTGCTGGAAAAACTGGATTATCTGGCGGAACTGGGTATTAACGCGATTGAGTTCATGCCGATCAAGGAATTTCCCGGCGACCAGAGCTGGGGTTACATGCTCCGCAGCCTGTTCACCGTCGAAAGCGCCTACGGTACGCCGGATGATTTCTGCCGGCTGGTGGACGAATGCCACGCGCGCGGCATTCGTGTCATCCTGGATATGGTGTTCAATCACAGCGATCTCGAAGCGCCACTGACACGCATTGATTACCAGTACTGGTATTACGAGCAGAACCCTGACCCGGAAGAACTACACTGGGGGCCGAAGTTTGATTTTGGCCGCTACGATGAAAAACACGATGTCTTTCCGGCGCGTAAGTATGTGCTGGACGCGATCAACTACTGGATCGAATATTTCCACGTGGACGGGTTCCGCTTCGACGCGGCGCGCGCGATTCGCTACGACTTTCTGCACGAAGCGCAGCAGTTCATCTACAACAAGATCAACGGCCTGAAACCGTTCATCACCATCGCCGAACATATTCCCCAGAATCCTGCCGTCGTGCAGCCGCATGGCCCGCTGGACTGCGCCTGGCATGAACATTTCTACCGGCAGATGGCCTGCACGACCGTCGGCGCACCGCAGGAAGGCCGCGAGCCGTATAATCTGGACGGTATTATTGACAACGCGCTGAACCCCAGAACCGACGGTTTCCCCGGCGCGATGAGTGTGGTCAACTATCTGAACAGCCATGACGAAAACCGCATCCTGTGGCAGATTGGCAACTCCGGCGGCTACTTTGACGATGCGGCTTTCCGCCGGAACAAACTCGGCGCTGCCCTGCTGCTGACCGCGCCGGGCATCCCGATGCTGTGGATGGGTGAGGAATTTGGGGAAAGCGCGCCGCGCACGATGGAACGACAGGCGCTTGATTGGGTGCTGCTCGATCACGAGCGCACTGCCGACCTGTACCTTTACTATCGCGGTCTGATCCATCTGCGGCGCGATCTGCCCGCTCTGCAGGGGGATACGTTCGAGGTTGTACTGCGCGACGATCAGCGCGGGTTAATTGGCTTCAAACGCTGGAATGATGCGGGCAGCGTCGTGGTCGTGGTAGCGAATCTGAAACATGAGTATGCCGGTGAATTCACGGTGGGCGCGCTGGAAGATGGCGTATGGCACGAGTACATCTTTAACTACGACAATCACGTACAGGGCGGCACGCTGCGTGACACGCTGGCGGAAAGTGAAGTAAAGGTGTTCATCAAACAGTAGCAACCTCAATCAGATGAGAATGACGGGTTGCTGTAGGGGAGCGTCTGTGTGCGCTCCCCTGCGTTCGCCGGCGGGCGGCCACATCGGGCCACCCCTACGACCTATCAACTTAACCTTGTCGCTGTAGTAGGCGTTGACAAATACGGCCAACAGCGATATAGTCTATCTAAGCGGTTAAGTGGTTAAATCAGGATAGTGGTTTAAGTGCTTAACCCGATTGAAATCGCTGTCTCGAAAGTGCCGTGAGAGGGTCAGACCCCCAACCATATCCGCTAACAGCGGGTGTGCCGTCGCCTCAGCGCGCTTTACTCCTTTTTAAAGGGGCATATCGGTTGATATGCCCCGTTCGTTTTATTCCACCCGTCCCAGGATGTGCGTCACTACCGTCGCGCCCGTGCCGCCGATATTCTGCGTCATGCCAACGGCGGCGTTCTTCACCTGGTTCGCGCCCGCTTCCCCGCGCAGCTGCGTCACCAGATCAACCAGTTCGTACACGCCGGTCGCGCCGACCGGATGGCCGCGCCCCTTCAAGCCGCCCATCGTGCTGATCGGGATGCAGCCGCTAATCGTGATGTCGCCCTCCTGCGCCAGCCGTGTGCCCTGCCCACGCGGCGCGAAACCCGCCGCTTCCAGACACAGCGCCGCCATGATCGAAAAAGCGTCATGCACCTCAAATACGTCAATATCCGCCGGGGACAGTTCCGCCTGCTGGTAGGCTTTGCGCGCGCTCATCTGCGCCGCTTCCAGCCCCAGCAGATCGCGGCGGCTGGCGAGATCGAGCGAATCGGTCGCTGTCGCGCTGGCAAGAACGCGCACCAGCGGCTTCGCTGCCAGTTCGCGCGCCATCTCCGCCGGACACAGGATAATCGCCGCCGCGCCATCGCAGATGGGCGAACTATCATACAGGTTGATGGGCGCAGCAATCATTGAAGCGCGTTTGTAATCCTCCAGCGTGATCGCCCGCTGGAACATGGCATTCGGGTTATTGACGGCGTTCTGGTGCGCGTTGATACTGAACGGCGCGAAAGCATCGTGCGGCACGCCGTATTCGTACATATATCGCTGCATAATCAGCGCGTTGAGCGCCACAAACGACGCGCCCTGCACGCCCTCAAAGTCCGCGTCCGCCGCCGTCGCCAGTGCCGACGTGACCAGTTCCGGCGTGTCGTCGGTCATTTTTTCCACGCCGCACACGGCGGCCACATCCACCGCTCCGCTGGCGACCGCCCGCACCGCTGCCTGGAAGGCCACGCCGCCGGACGCGCAGGCCGCCTCGACCGTCGTCGCTTCGATGCCGCGCCAGCCGGTGTAATCCGCGATCAGCGCGCCCAGATGCGCCTGGTCGCTCAGACGCGGCGCGAGCATGTTCCCGACATACAGCGCCTCCGGGCGTTCGATGCCCGCGTCTGCTGCCGCCTGCCTCAGTGCCTTAAACGCCAGTTCGCGCAGGCTGTCATCCCACAATTCACCGATCGGCGTCTGTCCAATGCCGACAATACACACATCACGCATGAAGCTGTCCTCGTTGTTCCACTTTTCACAATGGTGATGGGCGTTACTATAGCACGGGGAAGCTATCAAAACCTAGCGGAGTTCTGGCAGCAGTTCCAGATGAGACCACCTATCTGCCTCAACGGCATTGTATCACAGAAAGCCGCAGGGACACGGCGCTCCCGTGTCCCATGTTCAGGTTGACCCCCTCCCATCCTCCCCCGAATTCGGGGGAGTGTTCCGCTGATCGGCCTTTTCCCCTCAGCTGAATTCGGGGGGTTAGGGGTGGCAAAGACGTTACGCGGCACACAACATGCCTATCCACAGTCAAACCCGGCTGCTGGCAGCAGTTGTTATTGCAGCGGGCGCAGCACGAACTGGCGCGCGCTGGCCTTCATCAGATCCGCACCACCGTTGAGATCAAGCCTGTAGACCGACACCGGCACGGCAGCCCGCTGCTGGCTGCCACTTTCGTCAGCCATGATGTCTATTGTTCCATCAGCGATCCCTGCCAGCCAGCCGCCCAGGTTAGCAATCTGGCTGACGTACAGGCCGTCGAACGCAGCCTGCATCCGGCCAATAGCATAAGCATCTGCCCTGTAGACCAGCCGCACCGAGTCAGGGATGTTGGGATTCATCTGCCAGACGCTCACCTCGTAGTTGGACAAGTCCACCATCTCGCCGATCAGATCATAACCGACGGCAGCATTGATCGCAGCAGCCTGCTCCGCCGACAGCATTTCACTCAATGAGCCGCGCGCCTCGCGGGTGCTGTAAAACAGCGTGCCGTCAATACCCCAGGCCAGTTGGTCGGGCTGACCGGTGGTGGGAATGTCCCCCAACCCGCCGGTTGCCAGATCAACCATCGTCAGTGTGACGGCGCGAGGATTCGTGGCTGTATTCACACGCAGCGCAGCGGCGCGCTGGCCGTCCGGCGACAGCTTCACGCGGCTCAGGGGGTCGCCATCCCGCGAGTTCTCACCCAGTTGGTATGACGGGCCAATCACGCGGCTGCTGCCGGTGGCCGGGTCAAACAGCGCCAGCCCCACCCCGCCGCAGGTTGTACTGTACAGGATGCCGAAGTCCGTCCATTCCAGCGTCAGGAAGAAGCCGCCAAAGCCCACCGTCTCGTCCCAGTACTGCCAGTCAGCCGGCAGCGTCGAACCACCGCCGCAGCCCACGCCAAACTCAACCGCGCCCAGTGTTTCCGCCGCCGCGCCGGCCTGCGGCGCGATGCGGTGGAACTGCACCTGATATGGCGCATCCGGCTGGAATGTACCCTGAGCCACATACAGCAGTTGGCCGTCGGGTGTCCATGCCAGTGGGAAACCGGCTTCCAGCGGCCCGGCATTCAGCATCGTTGCGGCGCTGGCGGCGGCATCTGTCACCATCAGACGCAGTTGATAGCTGTCGTCGTACATCTGGTACGCCAGCAGCGCCCCATCGGGACTCCATTCAATGTCGAAAAATGACCGGTGCGGCGGATTGCTGATGGTCGTACTCGTCCCGTCCGGGTTGAAGATCACCAGCTCGCCATCCACTACAGCGACATACGCCTGAAGCGCCTGCGCGCCCGCCGGCGCGGCCAGCGCCAGCAGACTGAGCAGGGACAGCAGAAGGATAAAGCAGCGTCGAGTTGTCATTGTGTGCGCTCCTGTATTACATACCGGATTAATGATAGTCGTCAAACGGCCTCCGCTGTTGGACGGCTGGCTGACGACTGGCCTACGCGTAAGTGACTCTCGTCAGGCCGCGTCTATTCCTGTAGACTATACCCCTATAGGTATACATCAAAGGAGCGCAAAGCGCATGGATCGTAAAACTTTTCAGGTGCCCAATATCGGCTGCGACGGCTGCGTGCGGACGATCAGGAATGAACTGAACGAACTGCCTGGCGTGAAGGTGGTTGACGCCGACGTGAAGACCAAGATTGTAACCGTTGAATGGGATAACCCCGCCGACTGGCAGCAGATTAAAGCCACGCTGACCGAAATAGACTACGCTCCGGCAGAGGCTTAAGCTCTTTCCAAAAGCTGCCACAGGGACAGTCTGTACTCGCGCACAGGCTGTCCCCTGCGACTTCCACAATTTATAATGCTGTTTTTGAAGTCTCTCGACGGGCTAAAGTTGGGTCGTTACGCTGTTTTTACCTCCTGGGCGCTCTGGAACGGTCTGCTCCAGCCGCCGCCTCACCCCCTTTTTTACCGGCTGCACAAGGACTCTTCCACTACCGGCATCAATACCTGTATGGTGCTGCTGCTCGCCGCCGCGCCGCTGCTCTGCTGCGGTCTGTGGGGGCTGCTGCTGCCGCTCCGGGCTGCGTCTGTCACCCCGATGCTGGTAGCCATCGTCTTTTTTAGCAGCAGTGTTTATATCAGTGCATGGATCATAGACATCAGCCGCACGATTGCGACACAGCACCGAAATCGCACTTATGACCTGTTGTGCGCAGCGCCAGCGGGGGCGCCGGGTGTCAGCCAGGCCATCTGCGCTGCCAGCCTGCACCGGGACGAACGGCTCACATGGGTGATCTTTTTACGCCGTCTGATGACTGGCCTGCTGCTGTTTATCCTGCTGATGATCCTGCTGGTGACAGCGGCAACCAGCCGGGACACCTTTGATTTGCCTCAACTGCTCCGGCTCCTGCTCGATATTCTGCTGCTCGCCACAGCGTTCTATATTGACCACATTCAGGCGATTGTCATGGGCTGCCTGGTCGGGATGCTTACCCCCGCGCGCAGCCGCAGCCGCCCCGAAACGCCATTTCTGGCGGTCGGGGGCTTTCTCATACTTCAGATCATCATTTTTTCCATCAGCCTGCTTGCCATCACAGGACTGATGTCCCTGCCAACCGTCAACTGGTGGTCAGGGATAATTCTGCTGGCATTCTTCTATTTGATCCGCGAGATGGTTAATGTCGCGCTCTGGAGAATGCTGGTCTACCAACTCAACGCCGGCCCCACAGACTTCCGGGTGGGAGTCTGAGAGCCACCTCTCTGGCCCTAAAGCCGTCACTGGCTGAACTGTGGCAGCCATGCGGCCTGCGCGGCCAGCATCTCGCCTGCCATCGCCCGGATTTGATCCAGCGTGCACACGGCGCCGGTCAGCGGGTCGAGCATCACGGCGTGATACACCGCTTCGACGTTCCCCGTCAGCGCCGCCTCAACGATTAGCTCCTGCACGTTGATATTCGTGCGGTTCAGCGCCGCCAACTGCGGTGGCATCGTGCCGATTCGGGTCGGTTGAATGCCGCTGCCGTTGACCAGGCAGGGGACTTCCACGCAGCAGCCCGCCGGCAGGTTATCAATCAGGCCGTGATTCGGCACGTTGCCGGCGACCACAAACGGCTGGTGCGTTTCAATCGCTTCCATAATGTGCGAGCCGTACTCGTGCGTGCGTTCCGCCGGCACCACCGAACCGTCCGCAATCATGGCTTCATACTCATTCTCAAACCGGGTCTGCCGTTCGATGCAGTGTTTCAGATAGCCGCCCGTTCGCCCCCAGTCAAACCAGTGGTCGTCAGGGCTTTTGAAGCGCGGCACCAGATCGTTAGTCACCACCGCCGGACTCTTGCGGAAATACGGCATATACTCGCTGGCGTGCCCGCTAGACTCGGTCACAAAGTAACCGAAATGTTTCATGATCTCGATGCGTACCGGTTCCTGAGCGATGATTTCCGGCTGCTCAATCACCGCGCGCAGCCGGGGATACAAATCCTCGCCGCCGCGTTTGAATTCCAGAAAGAACGCCTGATGATTGATGCCCGCGCACCGGTAAGCCACTTCATCATA
>JARKOK010000433.1 GCA_029975765.1 Aggregatilineales bacterium | reverse complement strand
CCCGATTCTATCACGCCTGGCCGCCTCCATACAATATCTCCCCTTGCCCCACCTGCCGGATTGCGGTAACTTCAAGCGAACCAGAGATGAGGTCGCAATGAATACCTTGCAGCAGCGGTTGGATGACCTGCGGCGTAAACTTCAGACCTTGCCTGATGACCCGCAGGCCATCGCCCAGATTGAAAATGCCGCGCGGACGTTGTTGGCCGATGCCAAAAACACCCCGCAGGAACCGGCAGCCCAGGCACTATTTGCCGAACTCGCCCGTCTGAGCAACCCCACCTCCCCGACGGCGGCAACGGTGCGCGGCTTGCTGCGCCGGGCGCGTATCCGTATTGAAATCGCCGGCGACGAAGACGACATTGACGAAGCGATTGACATTCTGGCAGAGGCGCTGTCGCTGGCGCCGCAGGATCAGGACGTGATTGCTCTGTTAGGCCAGGCTGCCGAGCGCAGCCCGCAGGCCGCGCAGCGCGTGAACGATCTGTTCGCCCGCTACGGTGTGCAGCGGGTAAAACCGGCTGCGCCCGCCCCCCCACCTGAAGTGCCGAGGCCGGCGCCACCGCCGCCCACCTATCCCACCTCCTCCGGTTATCCACCGCCAGAGCAGGAAATCTACCCGGAAACGCCCGCTTCCACCCGCCGGATGCCCGGTCGTGGCCCGCTGTACAGCGCGCCAGATGTGGACGATATGCTGTCAGAACTGACACAGGCGTATTATTCTGGGGAGTATCAACAGACGGTTGATCTTGCTAACCGGATTCTCTCGCTTCAGCCCGGCAACCCTACGGCGCTGGACTACCGCCAGAAAGCCGAAGACAACCTGATTCGCGGCGTGGTACCTGACCATCGCATCCCGTTTGACGCGCGGGTGTCGTACAACCGCGCTAACTCGCTGGTGCGTGCCGGCAACTATGAAGAAGCCGAGCGCCTCTACCGCGAAGCCCGCGATCTGGCCGAACGCAGCGGTATTCTAAGCTGGAAGGACGCCGAGCAGGCGCTCCTCGATATTCAGGATTTGGCGCTGGCGCGTGAGCTGCTGCTCGAAGGCGACCGGCTGATGAAAACGGATAGCTGGTCGGAAGCCCTGCGTAAGTACGAAGGCGCGCTGCGTGTTGTGCCGAATGACCCGCAGGCGCAGGAACGGATTGATCTGGTGCGCCGGGTGCAGGCCGACGCTGATCAGGTCGCCGTGCAGGTGAGCATGTTAAGCGGCACGCTGGCCGAACAGGTCGCGCAGTTGCAGAATATTCTGAACATCCTCATGCGGGTGCGCCAGGTTTTGCCGGACAGCCAGCGCCTGACTCAGTTAGCGCAGACCGCCAATAATAAACTGACCGGCATCAAAACCCAGTTGTACGATCAGGCGCAGTCCGCGCTCAACCGGGCGAATAATGCCAGCCGTCTGGAAGAACGCCTGACACTAACCAATGAGGCCCTCAACCTGCTGGAACTGGGCGTAAAACTCGACCCCGGCGACACGAATCTGGCCGAATCCCTGCTGGAAACCCGCGCCGCATCCAGCGACATGCAGCGGGCGCGGCAGGTGATCGAACGGGCTTCGGCGCTGATTTCGCAGAATTTCGATAACGAACTGTCCCAGGCGCGTTCGATGCTGGCCGGGCTGCGGGACTATTCTCAGGATGAACGTTATCGTACCGTCGTCACAGACCTGATGGCCCGTTATATTGAACGCGCCGAATTCGCTCTGGAAGAAGGCGCGGTAGATGAGGCCGAAACCTGGCTGCAAACCCTGCGCGAAGAACCGTTCCGCCTCCTGGGACGCCGCACGGAAGTGCTGCGGGTCGAAAATGAAATCCGTTCCATGCGCCGTCAGGGGCGGGTGCGCCTCGCACTGATCGGGCTGGCGGTGATTCTGCTGGGTACGGCGGGGCTGGTCGCCACGCAGGCGGCCTGGATGCCGGTTTTGTTCCCACCGCCAACGGCCACACCCACCGCGACCCTCACGCCGAGCATCACACCGCTGCCGTCGGATACCCCGACGGCCACCAGCACGCCCTCACCGACCGAGACCCCCACCTGGACGCCGACCCACACGCCGACGTTCACGCCGTCCTACACCGTCACGCCATCACTGACGCCGACCGATACCCCCTCGCCTACCCATACGCCGACCATCACGCCGACGCTCACACCGACCGAGACTCCCACGCCGACCCTCACACCGACCATCACACCGACGCTGACCGTGCTGTGTGTGGTGATTAACTTCAGTGACAACCCGGCGCGCATCCGGTCGAACCCGTCAACCGGCCCCGGCAGCGTGATCGCCGGTTTCCTGTACAAAGGGGTGGCCGCGAATGTGATCGCCCAGCAGCGCGGCATTTCCGATAACGCGCTGTGGTATCAGGTGCAGGTGCAGCTTGAAGGCGCGTCGGTCACCGGCTGGATGCGGTTCGATACCGTCCAGCAGATTTCCCCCTGTCCCGCGCTGGACTAACATAAGCCGCAGGGGCGAGCCACTGGTTCGCCCCTGTTTTCGCGCAAAATTCATAAGCTCTCGACTCCCATAAAACAGGTTAACCCTACAATGAAAGTACATCGGCAGCCTGTAATCATCTCTGTGGAGTCCGGCGTGTCCCCTTTTGAACTGCACCAGACACTCTTTGAAGATCGTTCAATCCCGGATAACGAACTGCGCCAGCCGCAGCCTTTTGTGCGGCAATCCGGGACGGCAGGGGATCGTTTTGTAACCGAAATGTGTTATGAGTACGGCCAGTGGTCGGAGCACCTGTCACCGGAACAAACCGCCTACAGCCTGGCGCAGGCCACCGCCGCTAACCTTCTGCCGCCGCTGACCCGCCTGACCTGCGGTGATGAACTGCTCGATTATCAGGTGCGGCTGCGCGATGTGATGAACGCCGCGCTCGTTGCGGAAATTGGCGCTGCCCTCCGCAGCACCGGCGCTGACAACCCCTGGCAGCAGGTTCAATCCCAGGCTTATGCCTGTGTGATCGGCGCGGGCGTGGCCGCCCATCTGGACATCACCCCCGGCAGCGAAACCCTGTCGCTGCGTTACGCCAATGCCCTGGTGCCGATCCTTCGCAGCGCCCACCGCGCCGCCGAACTGCCGCGCAGCCGCCTGTTTCTACAGACCACCCTCTACGAACGTTTCGATATGCTGCTGGCGCGCGCGCGCGCGAACGTCTGGTTCTGGCTGGCGGGATAGCTAACCCCGAACTGTAACGGGTTTAATGTCTTTCTCATTCGCGCAGCATAGACTTTTTATAGTGAAGTCATGCAGGAAATGATAATGAGGAAGACCATGTTCAACAGCGCCTTAAAACGCTTTGCGTTTATCCTAACAGCTTTGCTGTTAATCGCTTTTGGTTTTGTCCTGGGAACTGCCCTGGTGCAGACCGATGCCCGCATCACCCCACTGGAACTTCAGGTCGCGCCGCTGGCACAGCCGCCTATCACCGAAACCGAGCGCCTGTTTGCTGACATCTACAACCGGGTCAGCCCGTCGGTCGTTTCGATCAACGTGCGCGGCGCTGCCGTCAGCAATCAGTCGCAGTCATTTGAAGCCTCCGGCACGGGTTTCGTGCTGGATACCAACGGTTACATCGTGACCAATAACCATGTCGTAGACGGCGCGACCGAAGTTGAGATCAATTTTCTGGATGGCACGATCACGGAAGCGGACATCATCGGCGTAGACCCCGACTCCGATATTGCCGTGCTGCGGGTTGACCTGCCGGCGGAACGGCTGTCCCCGATCACCTTCGGTGACTCTGACCAGTTGTTTATCGGCCAGACGACGCTGGCAATTGGCAGCCCGTTCGGCCAGCGGTGGACGCTGACGAGCGGCATCATCAGCGCCCTGGGCCGCACGATTCAGGGTTTAAACACCCAGTTCAGCGTTGGCGCGGTCATTCAGACGGACGCCGCCATTAACCCCGGCAACAGCGGCGGCCCGCTGCTGAACCTGAACGGTGAAGTCATCGGCGTCAATTCGCAGATTATCAGCCGCACCCGCAGCAATTCCGGCATTGGATTCGCCGTTCCCAGCAATCTGGTGAAACGGGTGGCGCAGGAACTGGTGGCGGGGGGTCGGGTGAACTACAGTTACCTCGGCATCCAGTCGGTGGGTGAAGAAGGGATTACGCTCCGGTTGATTCGCGCGCTCAATCTGCCCGACAATATCCGGGGCGTCGTCGTGGATTCGGTGGTGCCCAATGGCCCGGCGGCGCAGGGCGGCGTGCGCAGCGCGTCCGGCAGAACGGCAGACATCATCACCGCGATTGACGGCCAGGCCATTCGTGATATGAGCGGCCTCGTGGCGTACCTTGCCAGCAAAACCACGCCGGGGCAGACCGTCAACCTGACCGTCTGGCGTGCCGGCGAGACGCTCAACCTCCCGGTCACGCTGGGGGCGCGGCCTTAACTACAGAGCGTCACCCCTGAGCGCATTTAAAACATCCCGGTTCGCCTGCGGCAGCCGGGATTTTTATTCAAACAGCAGGCATAATGTTATAATCAGCCTGAAGGGGACTCAACCAGCGCGGATTGGACTTCATGAGCGATTCTGAGTGGATCAGTTTACGGCACGCGGCGGAGATTCTGGGTGTGCATCCGGCGACCGTGCGCAACTGGGCGGATAAAGGCGATTTACCATCACGGCGCACACCCGGCGGCCACCGGCGGTTTCGCCGCGCCGATCTGGCAAACTACGCCGAAACCCAGGGCGAGCTTCAGCCGTTGGAAGTGCAGGTCATTATCCAGAATGCACTGGGGCAGGCGCGAATGCAGGTCAGCGGCGGCAATCTTGATGAGCAGGCGTGGTATGCGCTCATCACCGACCGGACACGCCAGCAGATGCGCGAGATGGGTGTTCGCACGCTGGAAGCCATTCGTAAATATCTGGTGCAGGGCGCGCCGGACAGCCTGCTGCAATCCGCCGTTGACCTGGGCAAGGAGTACGCGGTCTTTCTCACGCAGGACGGCCTGGC
>JARKOK010000285.1 GCA_029975765.1 Aggregatilineales bacterium | reverse complement strand
TGCCAAAAAACAGCAGAAACAGGATGACCAGAAGCCGCACAAAAATATCAATCGGATTCAGCGGGTCAATCATACAGCTCCTTTCGCTTAAGCGTACTCTAGCTGTATTCCTTAGACGCCGCCAGTGGACAATTGGTTCCCCGGACTTTATAACAAAACGGGGTGTACGATGGTACACCCCGCCCGGTACGCAGCCTGCCGTACCGCCTTAACGCGGCGTCTGGTTCACCGGCAGATTCACGAAGAAACCGCTGACGGTTACTGCCGCCGTTGAGTCCGCTGCCGACGCCAGCGTAAGCGCGAACGCACCATCCAGCAGGATCACATCCTGCCGCTGGTCGTAGCGGAAAATTTCCAGCGTGCCATCCTGCAGCAGAATATAACTCTCGCCATCCTCACCCAGCGGTTCCAGCCGCGCGCCAATCACCATCAGACCGGTGATTTCGGACGGTTCGGCGGGACTGGCCGGGGTGGTGTTCAGCGCCGCTCCGGCGGTTGTCTCCGGCGTAACCTCGCCGCCCGGCTGCGTATCGCTGCCGGATGCCACCACCGTTGCCGCCGCGCCGGTAGCGGTCGCCCGCGCCGATGGCGCCGGAACGGTTTCCGCTGCCGCTTCGGTGCTGGCCGCGCTCGCCTGCGGTGAAGCGGTCGCGCTGTCCACCGCTGTCCCGGTCATCGTCGCGCCCGCTTCCGGCGTCACCTCGAGGCCGGCCTCGCGCAGCGCCGCCGCACACGCGCCGGTCAGCCTCAGCGTTGGCCCGGTATACAGCCCATTGGCGCCGGTCATCGCGGCGGTCGCTTCCACGCCGCCCGACTGACCGGCCATCTGGCTTGTACCCAGTGGATAAGTGCCCAGTGTGATCTGGTCGGAGAAAGTCAGGATAAAGGCATACTGCCCGCCGCTGTCCTGAAACCGCAGCGTGTGCAGGCTGGTCGGCACAACATTCGGTGCCGCGCCGGTAGTGGATTCTTCACCACCCGCGCCTTCAAACTCATAGGTATACTGGCCGGCCGCCAGCCGCATCACCACCGGTTCATCCTCCAGGCCAGTGATTTCAAGGCAGTACGCGCCCGGCATCATCGTTTCGAGATCGGCGGTCGCTTCGGCGGTGGCCGCGCCTGTCACGGGAGAGACTTCGGTGGCACTGGCAGGTTCGCCGGTCACGTCGGCGGTGGCCTCCGGCGCAGCCGTGTCAGCCGTTTCGGTCGCTTCCGCCGTTACATCCATGCCGGTGGGCAGTTCGGTGACAATCGCCGTTGGCAGATCGGTCGGCGTGGCGGAGGGCGCGGGCTGGCAGGCTGCCAGCAGCGCCAGCACGATCATCAGAATTCCCGGTTTACGCATACGATAAATCCCTTCACTCGTGTCCGGTGTTTCCCTGCTCGATTAAAGCAGGCCGCCATAAAAAACCTGTTGGAAAGGAATCGCGCCAACGCAGTTCTTATCTCAGGCGAAGGCGCTTCATCGTATGGAAATCCAGGAACCGCAGAGCAACCGTTGACAT
Organism: Aggregatilineales bacterium; assembly: GCA_029975765.1. Classification (GTDB taxonomy): domain Bacteria; phylum Chloroflexota; class Anaerolineae; order Aggregatilineales; family Phototrophicaceae; genus CFX2. Next base: position 9,873 of record JARKOK010000285.1, on the reverse strand, counting down.
CCCCGACAAGGCCAGACCTGACTTGCAACCGGAGAAGCCCAAAAACGATTTTCACTCCAACCGGCTCAACCTGGACGATGACGGTGAAATCCGCAAGGTCAAGCGCGAAGGATAGGCCGTTCTATAATGCTCCCGCCAGTAGAATGACCATATAGACAACGAAATCCGATGCGAAGTGCATGAACCAGGGCCAGCCCATACCGCGTGTTTCCACCATGCTCTTGGCAAAGAACCAACCGCCAATCGCCGTGATCAGCACACCGGTTATGCCACTTGGCACACCAAAATAATGGGCTAAACCAAACCAAATGGCCGCGATCATAATGGACGTATTTTTGCCAAATACCGGCAGCAGTTGGGGCAGCAGCGCCGACCGATAGAGAAATTCTTCAGCAAAAGCATTTATCGCGGCACAAATGGCCGCAAATAGCAGCAGTCCAATCGAGAAGTTATTGAGCGATGGTTGTAACGCCGGCACCATAAAAAATAATAGGATGGCAACGGCGATAATCGTGTAATTTCGTCCAAAGACCGTCCAGGATTCTGGCTTTCGAGGGATGCCCCGTCTGGATGGCTCGGCAACGGCTCGAAGATCGCCCACCCGGAGAAAGAAATCACGCGGCCTTAATCCCTGACCGAGCAGCACGATCAGCATGACCAGCACGGCTCCGATACGCAGCAGCCGTTCACCAAAGAAGGCCAGGTACACGCTGCCGCTCACAGCGTTGTGGTACATCTGGTTCTGTGAAACAACCATTCCGAAAAACCAGCCCTCAACCCCGTAGACCACCAGCATCACCACGAAAAACCCGCGCAGGGGACGAAGCAGTTCCCAGGCGTAAGACAGCACCAATAGCCCAGCCAGCAGCGCCAGCCGCGCGCCCAGCATCCATGAGGTATCCTGTTGCAGGAATGCCCGCAAAACAATTTCCGGTACGGTGAGCAGCAGCACCACCGCCCAGGTGATGAGTAACAGGTTTTTACGTTTGCTGAGGGAGAGCGGGGAACTGGCCGATACGGAAACCGCCTCATGCATGATGACATCCCTTTTCGCGCTGAATAAAGACTCAACCAAAATATAATAACGATACGGTCATTATTTATAGGTGCATCTCTCACGATGCCATTATATCGGATTTTCGAGTTCTGGCGTGGACTATTAAGAATTGAGTTTATTTTTCCTGTTATTCGATTTACATTGACATAAATTGTGGTATCGTATATGATACCATTTATGAGGACTTCTCGAATTATTATTGATACCAATGTACTTGTTGCTGCCCTTCGTTCGCGTCACGGGGCTTCGTATAAGCTATTGATGCTGATTGGAAGCGGAAAATACAAGACCAGTATTTCAGTATCACTTGTTCTGGAATATGAAGATGTTACGAAAAGGCTGCTTGAAGAAATTCTATTAACAGAGCAGGATATTGAGGATATTCTGGATTACATCTGTAAGGTAAGCGACCATCAGAATATCTTTTATCTATGGCGGCCTTTCCTGAAAGACCCGAAGGATGATATGGTTCTAGAGTTGGCCGTTGCTGCAAGTTGTGATTTCATCGTCACTTTTAACAAACGTGATTTTCAAGGTGTAGATCAATTTGGTATACGGGTTGTGACACCAAAGGAATTTTTGCAGGCGATAGGGGAAGTATCATGAGTACGATCAGTCTACGATTACCGGACTCTCTGCATGAGACGGTTCGCAAGTTGGCCGAACAGGAAAATGTCTCGATCAATCATCTCATTACGCTGGCTGTTGCCGAAAAAGTCTCGGCGCTGATGACCGAAGACTATCTGCGGGAACGTGCCGAACGGGGCGGTAGAGACAAATTCCTGGCAGCGATGTCAAAAGTGCCGGATGTCGAACCGGATGAGGAAGACCGGTTGTAAAGGTGCTATTCCACGTGATGTACCCAGGTGTAAGACATCACACCCCTTTGGCCCCCTTGCGCCTGTGCGTTAAATCTTATCTTCTGCGTCGCACACCTCTCGCCGCACCCAAAATCGCGCGGCCTACCGTTCGCCGGAAAAGGCGCACGGTTTTTTCGAGCGCCGCCGCCAGCGGTTCGGGCGGGCGCGGCGGGATGATCGGCCAGGGTTCGAGGCCGTTGGCCTGCAACACGTGATTGGCCGCCGCGATGCCGGTCGTCGTGGCGCGCTCCATCCAGAAGGCAGGCGTATCGTAGCCGACCCAATCGCCGCAGGCGTAGATGTTATCCCAGGGCGTTTCCACCCACAGGCTGTCCTGGGTTGGCACGCGGAACATGGTGTGGTCGAGCGTGTTCAGCCGCCGCGCGCCGTGTACAAAATGACCTTTCAGTTCCGGGAATGCCCGCTGTACCTCGTCCACGCAGCGCACGACGATGACGTTATCACCCTGCCGGTGAATCGTTTCGTCGGCGTACAGGTGCATTTCGATGGCGCTGCCGCCGGTCACGTCGTGCCATTCCTTGAAATCGGGATACAGCCGGTGCAGCCAGAAGAAGTTGTCCGGCAGAAAATCGCCGGTGAACATGCCGCCCGGTGTGCCATCGCGCGGGCTGGCATCGAACCACAGGTGAACGGTCGCGTTCTGCACCGCTTTGGGAAAACAGATATGGGCAGCCTGTTCCGCCGTATCGCCGGTACACAGCAGGCGTTCGGCGGCGGGCGCCTGCACCGCCAGGATCACACGCTCCGCCAGCAGCGAACGGTTGCCGCCGCGTTTCATGTCCTCGACCACCACGCGCCAGCAGTCGCCGACGTGTTCGAGGCGCTGCGCGGTCGCGCCGGTCATGACCATACCCTCGTTGTTTTCGATGCGGTCAATCAACGGCTGTAAGATGCTGTCGTGCGCGTTGGCCGGGAAATATTGCAGCCGCCACGAGTCGCGCCGCATGACAGTGTAAAAGCGCATGGCGGCGATGAAAGCCGTCAGACTGATCGTTTCCGGCGGCGCGGCTAATAGATTGATACCAACGCCGGTAAACGTGGCGCGTAAATTGGGCGTCCAGCCGCGAAAATAATCGTCCATCTTCAGGCCGTCCAGCGCGACCTGTTCCTTAATGGGGTCGAGGCCGACCGTCCACAGGATGCTGAACAGGAAACCCGGCAGCGACAGGAAATCCAGCGGGTTGATCGTGCGGTAAAAGGCCGGGTTCAGCAGCATGGTTAAGTAGTGGAACGGCGCGGGCAGCCAGCCCCAGCGCACCAGCCGTCCCGCTTCGACATAACGCACCTCGCGCCGCCAGCGATTGATCCACTCCTCGCCAGGCGATTCCTGCAATTTCACGTCCGTAAACCGTTCCAGCATGGCGCGCATGTTGTCGTAGCCGCCCCACAGAGCGTGCATCCCGCTTTCGGAACTAAAGGACCACGCGCGTCCGCCGTATTCAAACGTATCGTGCGCCCCGCCGGACAGCCGACCTCCCGGCCACAGGCGGTCAGCCTCTAACACCAGCGGCGGCAGGCCGCGTTCGGCCAGATGCGCGGCGGCAGCTAAACCGGCAATCCCCGCGCCGATGACCACCACCGGGAAAACATCGTCATTGTGGGTCAACGTGAAATAATCCTGGTTCGTGAAAGCTGTCTCTATTGTAGCGAATTGAGGGGGCGACTACGAAGGAACAGGGGGCGCACCGGTCGGCGCCCCACAGTTTATTATTTACCGAGCGACTCGCGCAGCCGCTCTACCAGCGCCTTCTGGTCGGCGGTCAGGTGTTCCGGCACGGTGACGAGAATACGCGCGTACAGGCTGCCACGTTCATTGGGTTTACGCAGCACCGGCATCCCTTTGCCCGTCAGGCGGAACTTCCGCCCGGACTGCGTGCCTGCCGGAATTTTCAGCTTAACCGGGCGCTCCATCGTTGGCACTTCGACTTCGCCGCCCAGCAGCGCCGCGAACATATCCACTTTCACATCCACGTACAGATCATCGCCCTTCCGTTCAAACTGCGGGTCAGGCGTGACTTCAACGATCAGGTACAGGTCACCCGGACGACCGCCGCCCATACCGGGCGCGCCTTCTCCCGACAGCCGGACTTTCGTGCCGGTCGTCGCGCCTGCCGGAATATTGACCTTAACGGTGCGGTCGCCTTTGGTAATCAGCCGTGTCGCGCCAGCGTAGGCTTCTTTCAGGCTGATCGTCACCGTCTGCTGGATGTCCTCGCCATCGCTACTGACCGCACCGCCGAACGGCGAACCGGACGCGCCGCGCGTTCGACCCGACGTGCGCTGGCCGCGCCCGCCCATGCCGCCAAACAGGGATTCGAGAATATCCGCGAACGGCATATCGTTCATATCCACATTGGTATAGGTATACGTCCCGCCGCCGCCGAAGTTGGGATCCCACTGGGGATTCACCGTACCGAACTGGTCGTACCGCGCCCGTTTTTCTGTATCGCTGAGGACTTCATAGGCTTCGTTGATTTCCTTAAATTTCGCCTCGGCATTCGGATCGTCGCGGTTCGCGTCCGGGTGATATTTCTTCGCCAGCTTACGGAACGCTGACTTGATGTCTTTTTCGCTGGCGTCCTTTTTCACGCCCAGCGTTGCATAGTAGTCTTTTGCCATAGGCCGTATAACGGTCTCCGTCCCCCGACGATTCATCTAACATTACGGAACATCACAAGGTTATCTTCATTGTATGACTACGCAGGGAGCGAGTCAATCAGCGCGCGGCATTTCTTAGAAAGAATTTACGAGGCGGTCAGAACGGGATAGCTGACCCGCCCTGACCCGATCAATTCCCCTGAAACTGGCCGGAATTTCAGCCGCCGTCCGCGAACAGCCGCGCGAAGCCGGGGTAAGCTGCCAGCGGGATCAGCTCGAAGCCGATCAGTCCGGCCTGCACCAGCGGCAGGCTGTCCAGCGCCGCCTGCGCCTCGTGGGCAGCGGCGCATTCCAGCACCAGCACCGCTTCGGGCCGGTCGGCGCGGAAGTACAGTTCCCGAATCACCCCCGCCTGATGCAGCTCCCAGGCGCGGGCGGCTTCGGCTTTCAGGATTTCCGGCGTGAACGCCTCGTCCGGCACACCGGGCGGGTCGTGTTCAATGGCAAGAAATTTCATGGATGTCGGTTTCCTCATTCCGGCGGCCAGCCCCGGCGCGGCCAGAGTTCCGCCACGATCTCCTGCGCCACATCATACGACGGTACGAGGGGATTCACCAGTAAAGCCTGTAGAAATTGGTCGGCGGAATCCTGCACGATTGCGTCCAGCAGCGCGGCCTCATAGGCGGCGTTGGCCTGAAGCGTGCCAACCAACGCGGGCGGCGGCAGGGCGCGCGGCGCGGGCGCGATGATTTGCCCGCCGCGCACTTCCGCCGAAAGTTCGATGATCGTATCGTCCGGCAGCGCGGCGATCAGGCCGTTGTTGCTGACGTTGATGGCGGCGCGCACGGGTTCGCCAAAGGCCAGCCCCACCAGCACCGGCACGACCACCGTTTGATACCATGCCGCCGACCGCCGCTCGACCGCCGCCGGTTTCGCCGCGTCCTGATACCGCGCGTACAGCGCCAGCAGATCGGCTTCGATGGCCTGCAATTCCCGCGCGCGGGACGGCGCGCCGCGCTGTTTTGTCACCATGCGGTCAGGGTGGAAAAAGTAGCGGAAATAGGGATGTGGCAGCACACCGAGCGCCCGCCCGATGGCCGGGTCGAGGCCAAGCGCGGCGCAGGCCGAGTCGTTCGCCAGCACCTCCGGCAGGCGTTCCGCGCCGTTTATGCGGGCGCTGGTGATCCAGCCGAAATGGTGCATCCCGATGTACTGCGTATCGAGCGCCGCCGGGTCTACCCCCAGCGTCCGCGCCGCGACGGTGTGCATGGTGTACGGCGCATCACACAGGCCAATCGCCTTTAAACCGGCGACGGTGGTTACTGCGCGCTGGACGATGCTGCTGGGGTTGCTGAACGACAGCACCAGCGCGTCCGGCGCATGGGCAGCGATAGCGCGGCACTGCTCCAGCACGACCGGGATTGTGCGGAGGGCATTGGCCGCGCCGCCCGGCCCGACCGTTTCTTCGCCGGGGATAGTCCAGCGATGTGGGAAGGTTTCGTCATAGGCGCGCGCCGCCAGCCCGCCCACGCGCACCTGATTGAGTACGTAGTCCGCGCCGGCCAGCGCCGCCGGTAAATCGGTCGTCGTTTCGACCGTCAGCCCCGGCGCGGCGGCGGCCATGCGCCGGCATACCCCGCCGACCAGTTCCAATTTATGGGCATCCCGCCCGTGCAGGCTGATGTGCAGCGCGCGCCCGCTGTGCAGGTAGGGGATGATGCAGCCGACCAGTTCCGGCACAGCGACCGAACTGCCGCCGAGGACAGTCAATTTAGGCATGATGTTGAACCGTTGTTAAGGCCAATCCGGTTCGACAATAGCGTGTTCGGCGGCAGGCTGCAAGCGTGAGGGGGAAATTATAAGGGGGATAGGGGCATTACCCTATCCCCCGATCTGGACTACCGGGCGAGGAAGGCGGCCATTTCCGCCAGCCGCGTCGCATAACCCATTTCGTTATCGTACCAGGCGGCCACCGATACAAACGTGCCGTCCTGCACCTGTACCAGCGGCAGATCAATGATCGAAGAATGGGGGTCGCCCACGATGCGCGAGGAGGCCCATTCCTCTTCCAGCACATCCATCACACCCTTTAATGGCGCGCTGGCCGCCGCTTTGCGGAAGGCGTCGCGCACTTCGTCGGCGGTGGTTGGGCGTTCGACAATCGCGTTCACTTCGGCGATGCTGCCGGTGCGGGTCGGCACGCGGTAAGCCTTGCCAGTGATCCTGAGGTCTTTCCAGATGAATTGCAGCGCGCGTGCCGCGCCCGACGATGACGGAATAATGTTTTCCACCGCCGCCCACGAATCGCGCCGGTCTTTCATCGGCTGGTCGGTCAGCGATTGGGTGTTGGTATAAGCGTGAATGGTGGAGAACAGCCCCGTTCTAATACCGAAGTTGTCCAGCAGCACCTTAATCACCGGCGCGAGCGCGTTAGTCGTGCAGCTTGCCATGCTGATAATGTGGTGCTTATGCGGGTCGTACTGTTCCTGGTTGATACCCGGCAGCAGCACCGCATCGCAATCCTGGAGCGTTTTGCTGGCGGCGCTGATCAGCACCCGCTTTGCGCCCGCGTCCAGATGCGCCTGCGCGACGGGCCGCGTGGTCGCCCGACCGGTGCAGTCCACGACCACATCCACACCCAGCGCGCCCCAATCCGGCAGGCTTTTACTGGTATCGTAGAATTTGATACTGCGGCCACCGATGACAAAGCCGCCGTCTGCCGCTTTTACGTCTTCCGGCCAGACGCCGTAGTTGGTATCCGCCTTGAACAGGGCAGCCAGCGTCGGTACGTCCTTGATGTCGGAAATGGCAGCCGGCACGTACAGGTTATCGTTCAGGGCGACTCGCAGCGCCGAACGGCCAATGCGACCAAACCCATGAATAGCGACATGACCCATCGTTTTCCTCCGATGCTTCATTAAGATCGTAATTGAGTATACGTCGTTTCAAGGCTTTCAAGGGTAGACCAATGAGGCCATCAAAAGGTGATTGAAACCGTCATCCACAAGCAAGGGAAACTGCCTCACTCATCCACTCTATTTCCTGTTTGTACTGCTCGTATAGTTCAATTGGTGCGGAGATTTCAAGAATCTGAGCATCATCGTCCATGTATGGCGGTAAATAACGTACATACCCTCTTTTTCCATTGGCGTTGAACTGGACTGGGACAGTGCCACCACATAAGGAAAAGTCACGTTCCGACATTTTTTCGTACAGGCTGTGGCTGTCAACTTGAAAACTGTTTTCGAGGTGCTCAATAATGGCAAGGACATATTCTTCACGATGTTCATAGTCTGTCCAGACAACCGGTGGCATCACCTCTGCCGCCGGGTAGAGGCGAAGGGCAGGGGCATTCGGGTCATTGCCCATTGATTCTGGACTAATTACCAGACTTTTCCCTTCCATCCGCTCTTTCCAGCCATCAGGAAAGCCAAATTCCATCTGACACAATGTCTTATAAAACAGGGTATGCATGAGCTTAGGATGGCGATAATAGCTAAAAGTCCGGGGATAGTTAAAGATTGCCTCGTACATAGCCCGATGGGACTGAAGATCTTCGTCAGAAGTCAGCAAGGCTATCTTTATTGCAGTTTCGGAGTTACAAGGATAAATTAATCCGCCTTCTATCGCGGGTCTAACAATATTCTTCGGTAGTTCCAGACCCTCGTAGAGCCTATCGTAAAAGCCTCCTCTTCTTAGGACGAGCATGGGCGGCACCAGTTTTCCATTGATGTAATCCATGAATACTTCTTCATCAATGTTTGTTGAAGCAAACACCTGGAATTCAGTGCCATTGATTTCGAAACTACTTCTTACCCAATCGGACGGGTAGGCTAAACGGCGGCCATATTCTGTTGTATAAAGAAACGAATCCGCTGAGGGCAATTCAGCTATTGTAGGTAATGAACGTGTGCTACATCCCCAGTATTCCAGGGGGTCAACTTCATCCTTAAGGTCAATCACATTCGAAATATCCGCCTCATCAGGGTCAGAAACAAAAACTGGATCGTCAACATTAGAACCGCCAGGAATAATCCCATACAACTGAGTCAAATAACGATACTGGCGTAAGGTTTCGATAGCCTGATCACGATCATCATTGATAACAATACCTGTAACAGTGCTGCTTTGATTTTCAATCCTGGTAATGATGTCTGCCGTATTTCCCGCATACTCCGTAATAAAGGTTAGATAATTGTGTTCAAACAAAGTTTTGTCACGAAGCGTTTGATAGTTGGAGCGTTGGGTAAAGTACATTGGCGCTGCATACGCGCTAATTGGGTTAGCCGTGCTTCCAAGAATGGAGTCAGAACGAAGCAGAGAATAATCTATCTCTGCCTGTCCATAATTAACGGGTACATATCGGGTATCGCCTAAAATGGTCAGGTGCACTGTAATCCTACCATCTTCAAAGCGAACCGGGAGCATCACCTGATCTGCTCGATAGCGAATTTCCACCGGCGTATCACCCCGAGTTCCTTCGGGTTGTTGCGACATTTCAACCGCTACAAACCACATATCCTGTTGGATATACCGATTAATCACAGCCTTTGTGGAATCCGAGAGGCGGTAACCGTGTTCCTGAGACCAACCAGCAACGGTTTCTCCTGAAAGAACCTGATATTCCTGTGCTTGCGGATAACCCCAGGGCGGATAATCGTCAGGAGCGGGATCGCCACCATTGTGCTGCCAGATTCTCGCGCAGATCATATCCGGTGTTTCTAATATCGTTTGAACTTCAGGTAGTGTTAAAGTGGCCTGGAATCGAACTTCCGGGTGAGAATCAGGGATGGGAAATAACCACAGGAAATTATCGGCGTCACCATAGTACCTCTGCCGGATTACTGCTGTAATTGTACCTTCCTGGGAGTTGACAGCGTAAACCGCATTAATCTCATCCAGGCGAATATCTTCTTCCCCTTTTGGGAATAATCCAGAAGCCGAAAGCCTTGCGGCAAGCGACAGTAGCACACCAATGGTGAGTATGGTGATCCTAATTCTGCTCACGATGGGTTATTACATCCTCAATAACAGAATACAATAACCCGATTGTAGCACAGCCAATAGAGTGCAAGTGTTGTTATTTACACTCTCGCCCGGTTGTAATACGGGTTCTCCCGCACGATGAGCGTCGCGCAGTTGTCGGCGCGCGGGTCGGTAATGTGATCGTACAGGAGGCCCTTCACCACGAAGCCGTTTTTTAACTGGACGGACAGCGTGGGGTCGCGCAGTTCCCCGGCCACCACCCGCCGCACGTAACCTTCAATGCTCAGGTGATGGCGGTGGCGGTCGTAACCCGGCAGCATCCCCCCGGCGACTTCGCCGCGCAGGTTGAGC
>JARKOK010000431.1 GCA_029975765.1 Aggregatilineales bacterium | reverse complement strand
GGCGGGCCAAAGCTCGCTGCCGCCGATGCCAACCCTGCGCTCGTCAAACGGGTGTCAGGCCCGAACTGTTTACTCTGGATCGGAGATCAAATTGAAGCACGCCAACTTTAACCACTTCCCGAAGGACTATAAAACCTTCGCTGAACTGGCCGATTACGCTCGCCGCCGTGCTAAACACAGCGCGGCGCGCAACGGCCACCAGGAATTTGCCTATTGGCACGAAATTGCGTACTGGGCGGCAGATATGGCAGCTACCCCCGGCGCAGATCGTGAACTGATCACGCAGTTGGAAACCTGCCTCCGTGCGCTGAATGTCTACAAGGCCATTGCCAAGCCTGGCTCACCGCGCACACTGGCGACGTATTACGCCCACGCCGTCCACATCCGTCAAATGCTCATCAATCGCGGGGAGAAGCCTCCCCGCCTCTCCCTCTCCTGGCTGCGTGAGGCCGCCGAAAACCTATGACCCTCGCGGCTCACCGTGCCACCGGCGATCTACTCGCCGAAGTCCGCCAGCACTGCGAGGCATATCACTACCTGCACCGCTGGCCGGATCCGCGCTCGCTGCCGTTCGCTTACGTGCTGGATATGGACGACCAGCGATACGCCGCCGATGGCCGGCTGCTGGCGCTGATCGTGATGAAGAAGCCCCAGCATCACCAGCACCACCAGTTGTTCGGTTATGCTGGCCTGCCAACAGCCTGGCAAGTCTTGGACCTCGCCCGCGTGTGGGTACACCCTGGCTTGCAGCGGAAGGCTGACAACGGCCACGCGCTCTGTATCTTTTCGCAATTCGTCAGCCGGGTGCTGCGCCGTCTGCAGTGGGACTGGCTGGAGCACCATCCGCCCCGTTTCCCCACCCTCCCCTACCACATCGAACTGATTATTTCCTACTGCGACCTTGACCACCACGACGGCACGGCCTACCGCGCCAGCGGCTTCACTTGGCACGGCTACAGCGCGAACCGCACCAAAGAGGTGTACATGCGCCGCCTTAAGCCGCCCCGCAAACGCTGGCAGCCCACCGCGCCCGCGCAAATGCCGCTCTTCGCCGACATGCCCTGGGTACACGTATGACCCACCAACCCCCGCTGCCCGGCTTCGAACACCTGCTCCCTGAAGGCTACGTGTGCCCCCTCTGCGGCCAGCCCGCCACGCTGTTCGGCCAATTCGCGCCGTTTCTGCCCTGGGGCGTGTGCCGGGAATGCAGTATCCAATACGCCTATCCGATTGAAGTGTTCGTTCCCAGCACCCGCCGCAACCGCGCCGAAAACCCGACGATGATTGACCCAAACGCGCCTTACGAGATGCGCGAAAAGCGGATGCTGCTTGATGAAATGCTGAAATGCGCCGTTGACCCAACCCGCCTTCAGCGCCCGATTGTCAAATACAATCTGTCGGCGCTGGAACTCCGTAATCCCATCCGTCGCAGCCGCCGCGCACAGATTGAACGCGCGTCTCGGAAGGCGCGGATCGCCGTCAAGTATGATCGCCAGGCGGCCATTCCATTCTGCAAACGCTGCGGCTGTGTCCATGATCGCCGCCTCGATTACACCTACGCCTCGTACTGCCAGCGCTGCGAGGATGAATTCACGGTCGAAACCTTCTGGCGTCATCGTGCTATCTTCGGCAGCGACGACGTAGAATCGATCCTTGACCGCATCCAGGTCTCGCATCCCGGCCTGTTCGAGCGCGGCGTGATGCCCGACTATTGGTTCGATTTGGTGCATAAAAACTTGCAGCAGAGATGAAGTTGAGCTTTGATACTCGTATGGAGAAGTCGATGAAAAGAACCGTTCTTCCACTGGGTTATGATGGTGCCTATCTTCAGCCTCGCGGTTTTGTGCCGCAGAACGCCCAGACAACGGGCGAATCTTATGACTTCTGGGTGATGGGCATCGAAATTGAAAACTTCCACCAGGCGGCGCTCGAAACGTTTACCCCAAAAATCGAGAGCATTATCGAGGCAATTGTCAAACCGTTCCTTCCCAAAATTGAAGCGTTGATCCAATCTCTTCAGGATGAAAAGGCGAAGGAGCGCAGGCGCAGCTGGGATGATGTGAACAAGAAACGACGTGAAATGCGAAAACGCAAAGGCCGCCAACTTTAAAAGGAATCAAAACCGCCCCATGTCCGGGGCGGTTTCTTTTCGAGATCAGTCTACCATTGGTCTCCCAACAATTTGGGAGCCACAACCTTTGCATAGACTCCTGCCAGAATCAGGAAGCCCCATGTCCACATGAGGTTTTGCCAGAATGTCGCCGGGACTGGTTGGCGGCTGATGGCAAGGGAGACCAACTCAATTAAGCTGAACGCAAAAGACCAGAAAACCAGCATCAGGAAGATAACAGACGGCGAGTAGACCAGGATGGCAGCCATGCCACGAAAAAACCTTTGTATTAGATCGAACATCGACCCTCCAAGTTGCATATAGAACAAGCATTCTTATTATATGATGATCTAGCCCTTCAGTTCTCCCTAATTTCGTAAATTCGCAGGATTGTGTCCAAGTCCGGCACTTTAATTCTCACACGATAAAACAAGGGGTACAATCAGGCAATAAAGACTTTATTCACTTAATAAGTTCGGGGGGAATATGAAACAGTCAACATCACATCACTTACCGGGCATTTTTGATGTAGAGACAACCGTCAAAAATAACCACTTATACTACGGTGACAATCTCACTATCATGCGAAACATGCCCATCGCGTGTGTAGACCTGATTTATCTCGACCCGCCTTTTAACAGCCAGCGCAACTACAATCTGATTTATAAGAAGTTGACCGGACAGCCGGTGCCGGAGCAGGAAGAGGCGTTTTGCGACGCCTGGGAGATGGACGCCGAAAAGGAAGACATGGTTCGCAATATGCCCGTCGCGTTTGAAGAATATGGTGCGGACAAGGAACTCATTCAGTTCTGGCAAACGTGGATCCAGGCGCTAAGGCATACGCAGCCGCGCCTGCTCGCCTACCTGGTCTACATGTCCTATCGTCTGTTTGAAATGAGGCGGATTCTTAAACCGACAGGTTCGATTTATCTTCATTGTGACCCTACGGCCAGTCATTACATTAAAGTCATCATGGATGGGATATTCGGGCATCAGTTCTTTAGGAACGAGGTCGTGTGGAAACGAAGTTATGGACACGGCGACAGCCGGCGTAGTATGGGAAGGGCGCATGATATTCTTCTAGTTTACTCCAAAGGTTCCGACTACACTCTAAACCGCTTCTATCATGAACACTCGCAAGAATATATCGATTCCTTTTTTCGGCATGAGGATGCGAGAGGCATTTACAAACTAGAAAATCTCACTTCGCCCAACCCGCGTCCTAACCTGACCTATCCCTACAAGGGTTATCCACCACCGGATAAGGGGTGGCGAGTATCGTTAGAAAAAATGCAGGAACTGGACGCAGATAACCGCCTCCATTTTCCCGCCAAAAAAGATGGGCGAATCATGCGTAAGGTTTATTTAAACGAGCTTGAAGGTCAGCCGATGACCGATGTTTGGACTGATATACATCCACTTTCCGCTCACGATAAGGAGCGCCTCGGCTACCCAACACAAAAACCTATCGCCCTACTTGAGCGCATCATTTGTGCATCGAGCAACGAAGGGGATGTTGTGTTTGATCCGTTCGCAGGTTGTGGGACGGCTATCTATGCCGCTCACCAGCTTGGACGAAAGTGGATCGGATGTGACATCGCCATTCTGTCGGTTCAGATTGTCCGCGATGTACTCCTGAAGCGTTATGGGCTGAAGGAAGGTGAACACTATCAGATTGACGGTGTGCCTCTCAGTGTTGAAGGGGCAGAAGACCTTTTTCTACGCGATCCTCACCAGTTTCAGCACTGGGCGATTGAACTGGCGGGCGGTTTCTCCAGCACGAAACTTTCAGGTGATATGGGGATCGATGGCCGCATTCATTTTGAGTCTCAGGATGGTCTGAAGAATATGGTCATATCGGTAAAAGGCGGAAAGCAACTGACCCCAGCCTTCATTCGCGAACTTCGCGGCGTGTTGGAGCGCGAGTCTAGCAGTGAAATGGGTGGGTTGATTTGTTTGCATGAACCGACGAAGGGTATGCTTTCAGAAGCAGCATCCGCCGGCATTTATCACTATCAGGGTACAAACTATGATCGACTTCAAATCAGAACCATTCAGGAACTACTAGAAGGCAAAGGATTTCATACGCCTTCGCGTGTTCAGACATTGAATTGGGTTAAGCAGCTCCCACTGCCCTTGTAGTGGCTTTCACAAATCAAAACCGCCTCCCATCTTGCCGGAGGCGGTTTTCTTAGCGCGTATTGAGCACCTTCTGCCACCTGGATCCGAACCCCGTTACGCGCTCAGTTTGTCCAGCTTCGCCGCCATCACGCTGATCGCCTTTACTGCCGCGTCTGTCTTGAGTGGGCTGGCAAGCATCCATTCGATGTAGGCCTTCACCTCCGGCTCCAGCGTATCCAGCCAGCGTTTCGCCGGTGGCGTCCGTTTGGTCAGCTTGACCTCATCGGCGACCCAACCGGCGAACGCGCCGGACAGCCCAGGCCGCACCTCGACCCGCATCCAGGTGTACTGGCCGGCGGTCACCGGTTCGTCGTCCAGCACCTTCACCGTATCGTTCAGCAGCAGCCTGCCGATACTCTCCCCATCCGGTTTCACCCGAATCTTGTAGGTGCTGTCCTCGTTGACATACTCACCCGGCTCGTATTTCCGCGCCGATGGTTCCGGCTTGGGAGGCGGCATCGGCACACTGCCGACGGACGTATTCATAAAAATCTCCTGGGCACGTTTGTTTTTGGCGTAGTTGTGATCGTCCCAATTGCGTGCCGGGCTGGGGTCGCCCTCGCCGCCATTGCCGAAGATGTACCAGCAGGCAGCCCACGCACCGAGCGGTTCAAGAACACGCTCCCATGCCGCGCGTCCCTGGTCGAAGTTCACCTGTTCTGGCTCTTCGCCGGGGAAGAACTGCTTCCAAACCTCAGAACACGCCCGCCAGCCGCGTGGATATCTCACCAGGCCATTACTCGAAGGCTGCGCCTTCAGCCACTGCTCAAAAACCGGCGTCTGGCTGCTGTCCGGCATATCGTCGGGGCCAAACTCGCCGATTCTCACGCGTGGCTTTTTGTCCGGCCACTTCATCTTGCAGAAGTCGAAAAACGCTTTGATGCGGCCCACCATATAGAAGGCGGCTACCTCGTCGATTGACTTGACCCACTGGTCGCGCCGTGCCTGGTGGTGAACGAAATAGATCGGGCTGTAGGCCTCCACCGGCTGCTTGGGCATCATGCCCTGCGTCCAGAACAGCGAATACCGTTCGTGAACGTCGAGTACAACACTGGGGTGATGGCAGACGAGGTAGGCCAGTTCTTCGTAAGCGGAATGCGCGCTCCACCCGGCCACGCTGTCAGGATAAGTGGATGGCGCAAACCCCGCCGCCGCTGGCCGGGATGTTCAGCTTCACGCATTCTTTGAGGCCGTTATTGAGCCAACCGACGCTGTTGGGATTGAAGCCCGGCTCGTTCAGCAGTTGCAGCCCCAGCGTCCCGCCATAGGTGTCCAGCTTGCGGCGCTGGACGTGCGACTCCGGGCTTTCCTGCATCCAGTCGTTTTCATCGCCGTCTTTGCCCCAGTCGCGCAAATAATACATCGTATCTGGCGACACGTTCTGTTTCAGGTGCAGCGCAAACGGCGGAGCATTGATGATGGTGTGGCTGCGCGGTTTCATCGCCCGCGTCAGGGTTTCAAACGCGGGTTCATCCGAGGATACGTAGACAAATCCAAATGGATGGCCGTCCATCTTTACCCCACCGGCTCACTGCTGCCTTCACCAAACCCAACGCCCGGCGGAGGTATGAAATCCTTACGCGGTGACAATCCTTCCGGCAGCGGCCCGGCGTTGCCAATCTGTTCATTCGGCAGCGTCTTCAGCCAGGCGGCCAGGCGCTTCAGTCCTGGCTCACCAATCGCCGCCAGTAAATCGTCGTAGGGGTTGGCCGTTCGTTGTGCCATTTCTGCAAATTTGGTAATTCCTACGTCGAGCGTCTCGCCGATCCCTTTGCGGATTTCCTGCACAATCTCCGGCGAGGCACTTTTTTCCAGCGCCTTCAATGCCCGTCCCAACAGTAAAAATGCGCCGCCGATCACCAGGCCAACCACCAGCACTATCACGATGACCAGCCAGGCCGGAACCACCAGCGCCTCGTTCCCGGTATTCGCCAGTACCACCGGTGCGGCTCCGCTCGTCGTGCGGCCTGCCGCGTCGCTGATGGTAACGACAGCCGTTGCCACCTGCGTCGCAACCGGCGTATTGGTCACCAAATCCTGCGCCACACTCGGTGCAGCCAGCCCTACCATCAGCAGCACAACCAGCACCGCCATCAGTTTCCAGAACGTGTTCATGTTTTTGATCCCTCGATTCGTTTCGATTTCCTGGCGGAGTAAATCCCCCGCCTCGTCCAGTTTGTCCGCATCTTCGTTCAACTCAAACAGCCGCAGCAGCGTTGATGCCCGCGCCGCTCGAATGAGAACCAATTGCACCGCGTCCACGTTCACCAGCACCAGATGTGCCTGGCTGGTTGCCACCGGTGATTCGTTTATGGACACGGGGTTGTCGCCTCCGCCACTTTTTTTTCGACCGGTGCCGTGAGCGACGCGATTTCCATCCGCCATTCCACCAGCAGCTTCACGATCTCCGCCGCCACTTCCCGCCCGATCTCCTTGCCCATTGCTCTCGCGGTTTCGACATTCGCCTGTTCCAGCCGGGCCGGAATCGCTTCGATAGCGCTGGCGAGAGTTTTGCCACTTTCGATGATCTGGGTGCTCAGGTACTTGGTATTCTCGTCGTCCAACTGTTTCAGCACCTGGTAGTTGCGCTCGTCGCTCTTTTCCTTCGCTTCCAGTTGTTTCAACCAGGCTTCGTTGATTTTGAGCTGCTCAGACAGCATCTTCATTAGAGTGGCATTCTGCGCTTCCTGGCTCTTGGCGGTTGCGAGACGTGCTTCCGCATCGCGCAGATCGGCCTGCGCCTGGACGGCGCGTGCGTTGGCTTCCGCGATCTGGGCGGTGGCAGCCGCCGACACTTTGGCCGCGCGGGAATCCGATTCTCGTTTCGCGACGTACATCAAACCGCTGGCAAAAGTTGCCGCGATGCCAATGATTGCCAACACTACTTCAGTTGTCATTCACCCATTCCACCTGTCCGTCATCACATCCATTATCATGCCTCACCCCCCCGGCATAACGGAAGTTCACTCGTACAAATCCGCCTTCAACGCCTCCCACCAGCGCCGGGCAGCCTCCTGTAATTTGGCGTCCGTCATCAAATGCGCGGGATCATCCGTTATGATGTCCGATAAATCTGGCCCAGCCAGAACATGCGTATTCTGTCGCTGTGCCAGCAAGATGCCCTGGTTGATTTCCCAGGTCGTCTGCGGGGAACTGACGCTGATCGCCTGAAGCTGCGCCGGAATCAGCGGGACGTGTAAATCGTCCCATATTGCGCCGGCCAGTACGGAGAGTTGCTGGGCGTACAATTCGCTGGCCGTCCGCGCCAGAGCGTCGTTTTCGCCCTGATGCCACAAAACCGCCCGTACCCCGCCTGCCCACAGCGCTCGGTTGAGCATCGCTCCGTAGAGAGTGTCACGATTATATTTGTCGCTCGGCTGCCACTGTTCAATCGTGGAGCCACCTTTCGCCGTCGGAATGAACGCGACCGGCACGTCCTGATCCTGCATCACCATCGTCGCCAGCAGCGGCCAGTAACTGCCTTTTGCCGCCGTGCTGTCGTTGGACACCGCATCAATCGTGCCGGAAGCCAGGTCAACCGGATCGGCCAGTTCGCGCCAGGCATAGTTATTGCCCAGCATCCCCGCCATCAGCGTGGGATGGCTGTACTTCTGATACCGCGTTCCTCTCCCACTGGCATTCGACTGCCCGGCAATCACAAACACGTCGCCTACTCCGACGTACTGCACGCTGGTGGCCGTCTCCGTCCC
The DNA here is from genome assembly GCA_029975765.1 of Aggregatilineales bacterium. GTDB lineage: Bacteria > Chloroflexota > Anaerolineae > Aggregatilineales > Phototrophicaceae > CFX2. The sequence goes on along the minus strand of JARKOK010000431.1, from coordinate 19,863 downwards.
GGCGATGCGCACCGTCAGCGTACCCTGTCCCTGCGGCGCATCTGCAAGCACGCCACTAAATACGCGCATTACGGCATCATCCACGATCACCCATTCTCCGCCGTTCCACTGCGCTTCGATACTCACCGGCATGCTGATATTCAGCACTTCACCAGCCACGACGATGGTTCCACTGTTCATATCGCGCTGGAAGACCTGGTAGGCGCTCGGTGTATGCAGTTTGATCGTTGGTGTTGCTACGGAAAAGAGCAGCGTGATGAGTAATATCAGGAGTTTCATGTCGCCCCCTCGTATTTGACAGGCGTGATGGTCTCGTTCACGTCGAATGTCACCAGCACCTCGCCCTGCCCGGCGGTGCAGCTAATGTCCACGTCGTGAACGCCTCGGAAACCCCCGGCTCGGTTCTTGACCTGCTCGGTGATGTCATACGTCTGGTCGAAATCGCTGCTCGTGCTGCCGACGCTGGCCGCCACCGTCACGCCGTTGACCTTGATCGTCATATTTCCCGGACGCCGGTTATCCCGGTAGATGCCGTATTCCATCGGGTGGGTATGGTCGCCGCTGCTTTCGTAGGTGTAAACGTCGTCGTTGGCTGGTCCGTACATCTCCACCGTGCCCTGGTTCCATTGTCCGTTGCGCCATACCCGGCACAGGTATCGCTGAATGTCCGTCCAGAAATGCGCCGTTTGTTCCCACTCAAATACTTTATGCCGGTGATCGCCGCCGGCTGCCGCGCCTTTGGCCGTCGCCGTAAACCGTCGCGCCCGCACCCGCATCAGTATGGTGTCCACCTGGAAACAGCGGTCGGTGATGATGAGCTGCACTTTGCCGGGGTTGATGCCGTCAATCTGAATCTGCTCCGGCCCGGCGCTGTAGTGGTTGATGCTGGGCTGGATGGTGATGCCCTGTAGTTTGATCTGGTTCAGCCCGCCGACGATCACCCGCGCCGCGTCAGACGCATAACTGTCAACATTGCAGACTTCCAGTTCCAGTGAAACACCGTCCGTCCCTATTTTTTCGGTCGCTTTGAGCACCCAGAAATCGTCGTTGATGTCCCGGTAGACAAACAGTGTGCCGTCGGCACGTTCCACCCGCCCCTTGTAGACGATGCGTACCTTATCCCCTGGCTGGATGGTTTTGGTGCATTTTTTGACGCCGATTCGGAAGGTATCCTTCTGCCAGGCGTTACGCTCCAGCCAGGCTGCGGCTGCGTCGTAAGTGGCGTTGGACGCCCGTTCCTCGTCGGTGTCGTTGTTGGAAAGCGGCGCGATCTCCTTGATCTGAACGTCCTGCTCGATGATGCCGTATTTGGCAATGCTGGCCGCGTGTTCCAGGATGTACAGTGTTCGACCATTGATGACTTCAACCTTGATCGGGAACGGCGACGTGCGATTGCATTTTGCCAGGGTGAGGGCACTATCCGCATTCGCCCCGGCTCCTATCACGCTGATCCGGTTGGCAATCGCCGCCGTGCTGCTGGTGATCTTAAAACTTTCGATCAGCGCAATATCGTCGTTTTCGTAGATGTCCCGGTAAGCCTGTGTTGGATTCACCAGCCGCAGCAGTCGCAGGCCGGAGTTAATGCCGAATTTGTCCACCTCGACCACGTTCGCGCCGGGTGTCTGCCGCAGGTGAAGCCCCTGCATCTCACATACCGATTGCAGCGCCTTGAGTACGCTCGCGGCGTCGAATCGCGCGCTGATAGTTGTTTCGATGGTGCAGTTGGACGACCAGCCGGGAACCAGTCCCACCAGATCGGCCACTACGTCCTTCACCGGCACGTTGTTATAAGTGCGGTTGTAATGCACCGTCCGGCGTTTCAGTTCGTCCAGGCTGTCGGGGCCGTTCGGGCTGATACTCCACCCGCTGGCTGTGTCGTTATAGCCCACATCGCGGACGATGCCGCGTCCCAGTTCGCGGATACGTTCCAGATGTTCGATGTTGATTCGCACCCGGCGCTCGTTCGTCAGCCACGTCACGGCCCGTTCGTCCGTGCCCGGCGCGTCCATCTTGATGTTGCCCGCGCCGTCGAGCGCCCGTGTCACGCTGGCGCTTTTCAACGTCAGGATTGGCCCATCCCCCTGCCGGTTGCCTGCCGCGTCGTAGACATCACACCATACACGCATGGTTACAGTTTCGCCCCGCCTATAAGTCCGCTGTTCGCAAACAGCAGCAGTCCCATCAGCAAATCACGTTTATCCTGCACCGTTTGAGGATCGGTTAGCTGGCACATCGTTCGCCACCGGTCGAATTCCGCCCGTTTGTCGGCGTCGGCGTTGATCGCCTGTAATCCCCCAGCCAGCGCCATGTCGAGTGAGCCGCCCGCGTCGCGCACCCCGTCCACAGCCCGGAGTATCGCATAATAATATGCACGGTATTGCCGCTCCCGGATGGAAAGCCACCACGCCATATCCGTCGTGGTTGCCTCCGCCCACAGTTCCACCGCATGGGACTGCACGTAGCCTGCCGCGTCTTCGGCCTGGTCGACCACCACTTCGCAGCGCCGCACGATCTGGCCGTCTTTCAGCAGCACCCCAACCGCCTTCGTTTTCAGCCCATTTGCTTTCTCTTCGATAATCAGGATGTCCATCAGTCCAACTCCACCACGCAGGTCACATCCAGCGTCGTGCCGGATACGTTTTTGAAGGTCGTCCGGGTATCCGGGTTTGCTCCCGATCCATCGTCGAATCGAGCGGCGATGTCGCGGCTGCCCGCGCTCCAGCGTCCCACGACACATCGCTCCTCATAAGTCGTGCCCTGCTCGGTGACGGCGAACACACCGTCTTTGCTCTGCGCGCTCCATACGGCGGATGACTCACTCTTCATCTCACCGCCGGCATAAGCGGGGCTGCTGCTGTCCGCGCCCCACACCACATAATCCGTATTGGAGGCAGCGCGCGACGTGATGAGGACGAGCCAGTAAGTCCCAGCATTGAGTGAGAAATCGGGCCAGTTAAATAAAGTGTCGCTATAACTGGTCGAGAGGCCGGCCTCGTCTACGGTGATCGTTGCATTGGCATGTGCCAGCGTCCCGGATGGACTGCCGCTGCTGTCGGTCTCGATACGCAGTGTCATCGTACCCGCCGGGCTGCCGATTTTGCGTAGATACAACCGCGCGCCAGTGATTGTTTTAGTGGTGCTGATGGTGAAACTCTGTGCAATTTTGTCGAGTACAGTCGCCGCGCTGGTTGTGACGTTAAGTTTTAGATCGTAGGTATTAACTGACCAGGTCGCATTCCAGTTTGCGGCAACGCCATTTGCATAGACTGAACTAGTTGACCGGGTCCAGACCCAGTAATTGTTGGTAGACTGGATGTTGGTGGTACGCAGCGCCAGCCAGTAGGTGGTGGATGCCGCCAGGAAAATACCTTCCGCGATGTTGATGGTATTATCGGCGCTGGGTGTCGGTGTAAAAGTGCCCGATTGCAGCACTGTTCCTGGCATGCCGCTGTTATCGGCACACAGTTCCCAGGTAATGGTGCCGGTAGGCGAGCCGACGTTGGCGCCCAAGCCAACGACGAGTTGGCTAAGGAAGCCTGCCGCGATCTGAAACGACTGCGCCCCACGCCGTTCTAATCCGTCGGAATAAGTACCAATCCACCAGCCTGCACCCGTCGCGTTGATCGTCGTCGTACCACCGCTGCCGGAAGGCCCGCGCAGATTCACGCCTGTGTCCTGGTTGGCGCTGGTATATTCAACCGCCACGATTTCGCTGCCCGATGCACTGATATAAGCCCGCAGTTCGCGGCTGCGTCCCTGCGCGTCAATATAATGTTCAATCGTCAGTATGGCGTCACCAGCCAGACTTTCACGTTTCATGAATTCGGCGGTTGCAGGCCACACCATCACGGCGGTGGTGCCGGTTGCAAAACCCAGCCGCACAACAGCACGCTGCCCACCTCCCGCCGTAACCGCGGGTTTGGTCTGGGTGATTCCGCCGGCAGTCGCCGCCGCCCATACATCTCCCCAGGTCGTCAGTCCGACGAAGCCCGATACCTCGCCCAGGATGCGTATCGTGCCTGTGGCGTTCTGGGCAATACCTCCGCCCTGTGTCACCAGACCACGCAGTTTTCCGCAGCGCACCGGCGAAGCATCAATGTCGAGTTTGTACCACTTGCTGTCGCTCGCCAGGTAGACAGCATCACGCTGCGCCAGCGCCTCACCCGCCGTCCCGGTTACGTCCACCGGCTGCGCCCCGCCGCCGCTCTGCGCCGCCCACGACCACCCATCAGACCCGTTGGCCGTAGGAACCTGCCCGGAGGGGGTACCCGTCGCGTCCAGGTCGATTTGAAGCTGCTCGTTTGCCCCGCCGTTCAGCAGCGTCAGTTTTAAGCGTCCGGCGATGATTGCCAGCGCATCCTGTAGATGTTTCACGTGAGTATCATTCGCCGTTACCGACACCCGCCCGTTTTTGGCGTGATTCAGCAGGTCATTGATCGGTACGCTCACATCCCCGGCATCCGCGCTCTGGTTATCCACCAGCGCACTGACATTTGCCGTCACGCTGGTTTTAGCTATACTCGTCATCTCCACACCTCGTAATATCGCAGGTACACCGTGCAGGCGTCTCCCGAATTTGCCATCAGCACGCGCACATCGTTATCTCCCGGTTCCAGTCGCATCCAGGACGGATGTTCGAATGAAAAATTGTTGTCATAGGCATTAGCATTGTTCAGCGCCACGCTGTAATCCCGGCAGTTGATCGTCAGCCTGTCGCCCGCCACCAGTGTGGCGTTGTAACGCACCTCGTCGACCACCACGCCCCGGATCAGCCGCTGCACCCGCACATCGCTGGCCGACTCGCCTGCCCCCACCACGATGCTGATTCGCGGCGCGGTGGCCGCGCTTCCACCCGGTGTTTCCGTCCATGTTGTGGATTGCCCCGAACAGGCATTAGGCACGGCGGAGCCACCCCATTTTGCGCCGCTGCCCCACAGCGTCCCGTCGCCCCAGTTCCACGCTTCCGTGCCAATCGTATACCAGCAGGCGTCCGCCACCTGAAAATTGATCGTCACCGGCTGAAGCCGCTCGGTTGCCTTCGACGCATCTTCCGGCATCTGGATGTCATTCACCCTCGCCCAGCAGAAACGCTCTGCCAGTGTCAAGTCATAGGGCTGCATGTAGAGCTTCGTTACACCCCATGCCTTCAGCAGCGTCACGGCATCCCGCAGCGCCGTCATCTCCGCCATCCGCCGCGCCGCCAGGTAGAACTGCACCCGCACGTTGCCGGTATCCGAAGGCGCTTCGCCCATGCCATATTCGTCATAAGCGCCGTGCATCCCCGGCAGTTTTGTCGTGGCAGCCCGCACGCCGCCAAAGCTCGTCGTGGCTTTTTCGACGTTCTTAAATTGGTAGCTGCCAAAGCGGATGATGTTGACCTTGTTCATGGACTTCCCAAATAAAAAGCGCCCATCCATTTTCAGGATAGGCGCTCGCTCGTCAGGTATCGGATATTTACTTGAGAGCCTTGAGTTCTTCCATCACGTTCAGGATGATGAGATGTTTCTGGATTCGATCCCAATCTTCCTCATCCAGTTCGGATGGCCGGCAGTGATACAGCCCGCACAGCACCAGTTCGCTGCATTCCCACGGCTGCGGCACGTCGTTACCGTCACTGTCAACGGCGTACCCCACGAACAGGTGGGATATTACCGTTTCTTGGAAGGCTTCAAGTTCGGCTTTTTTTGGGCGTTGTCGCCGTTGAAGTTCAACTGTTCACCGATGAACATCAGTTCCGGCATGGTCAGTTTACGAATCGCGTCCGGGTTGTTGTGCGGTTTGGGCAGGGGATTACCATCGTCGTCCACCCAGTTCCAGTCCACCACACATTCCGCCATCAACTGGTTCGATTCACGATCCAGCGCCGCCACCCGGTCTTCGTAGTCTTCGGCAGTCGCGTCCATCGTATTCAGACTACGGTTGATCGCCGCCCGACAATTGTACTGCGCCACCGACATCGCCTTGATCTTGATCCAGGAGTCATCTCCCTGAAGTTGGGGCGTCTCGATGGTTCGAACGTTTTGTCTCTCAGGCACGGTTGAACCTCACGTAAATAAATAAGGATTACGGCACGGTAGTTGGCGTCAGTTTCCCGTTGATCTTCAGGGTGATTTTCACCGGGATCGGCTTCGCCTCGTCGGTTTTCAGCGGGATGCTGATTTTCTCGTACAGGAACTCCCCTTCGTAACGGTCATTACCCTGTGTGCTGTCCGGCACGTCAACCCGCAGCGTTCGCGCCCCGCCGGTTTCCCGCCACTGCTTGATGATTTTGAACCCCTCTTTTGAGGCTTTGGTGTACAGGATGGACAGATCGGCGCTGTTGTCCCGCTTGCCTTCCAGCCGGTAGGTGTCGTCGTCGCCGAAGACGTTGAAATCACCGAGCTTCTGATCCAGGTCAAGCTGCACCTCGTTGGCGCTGCCGCTGATGTCTTGCAGCACACCCAGTTCGTCGTCCAGGTAAATCTTGCAGTTTTTGGCGTTGATCGCCGTTGATGTCGCTGGCATACGTTACCCCTTTTCGTTTACCTCTACTATGGGGTCGAAGGTGTTCTCTATCGGAAATTAGTATATCACCAGGGTCAGCGTAAATCGGCAACCGGCAAATTCGGTCGCCCCGTCGCCTTTGCCACTCAGGAGGGTGGCCCGTTCCCACTTCCAGCGGAACGCCTGGATATTTTCCAGTCCAAAGAACGGCTTGACCTGTTGGACGAATTTGGCGTCTATCGCGTCGATCAAATCCATCTGCGCTTTCAGGTCTTCGCCGATGTTGCTGCGCCGCCGGGAATATACATCCACCCGGATGACCATTTCCGTCTGCCGGACTCCCGCGCCGAAGCTGGATCGGTCTGTCTCGTCGTTGCCGGTATCCACCTCGCCGCTCTCGGCATACACTTGCAGCAGCGGCCACTCCGGGATGCTCTCGGTGATCTCGTCATAAGCCTGCACCCGCTTCACGCCGGTGGTCGTGGTCATACTGGTGGCAACTGCTTTGATAATATCCGCATACGTCAGCATGTTCCCCTCACTTGGCTACGATTCTGGCAACGCCGTCGCCCACCATCTGGATAATCCTGTCTTTGTCCTGCTCAAACGCGCCCTGGAAATAACGCCTGGGTTTGGTTCCCTTCCGTGCAATGGCCCGCGCCACCACGTAGGCATTTGTGCCATGCCGCCGTGCCCATACTTCCAGCGCCTTGATCGGTGGCCAGTGGGGTTTGCTGCCCAGTTCCATCGCGGCTCCGTATTTAACGACGGTTCCGACTACCCCCAGCACGCCGTTGCCGGGCTGATTTGTCCACTCGCGAATCTCCGGCGTGACACTGGCGCGCAGCCGCCCGGTGTCCACCGGCGCGAGTACCTTGGTGTCGCCGGAAATCAGCAGCACCGCATCACGTAGCGACTCCACAAACGGTTCGCCCTGAAGGTCGGCCAGCACCTGCTCCACCTTCTGCTGGGCTTCCACCAGACCCTTAACTTCAACGCTGTCAATCGGCATCTATTTACGCTCGCGTCTGCCGGTGGCTGTCTGCCCCGCATCCTGTGGAGGATTCGATGGCGGCGTGATGGGCTTGATTTCATATTCCGGCTTCAGCATCGCCTGCACCTGCTCCTGTGATTCCGTCACTCGCACCAGTGCCCCGCTCGACAGGTACACGTCAGCCTGGTCGCCGCGTGCCATCTCCACATGGGTGATATGTTCGGCGATCACGATTATCGGTTGATTATTGATTTGGCTCGTCAGTTGAATGGTCTGCATGGTGTCTCCTTAAATAGCCGGTCTAATCAGTCGCCCGTTGACTAAAAGCATCTGAATATCGGGGTCGAGCGCCTTCTTGAACATGATGAGTCCCATATCGGCGTTGCCCAGCGCGTCGCCCCAGCTTCCCTGGCCGCGTTTGAACCACCGGTATGCCTGGGCAATCGTCGCTTCCTGGATGACCGCCGGAACATTTTCGGCTCGTCCCCAGCGCGCTGTCACACGCACCGTTGGCAGTTGCGCGCCCGCCGGCTTGGAGAAAATACCCGTGCCGGTCAGCATCAGCCCGGTATACGGTTTGTCGTCGAAGGTCGGGAATCGTTCGTCGCCGCTGAAGGCCACCCAGCTTGTCCCGGCCAGCGCCGTCCATACGGCGTCGAGCGGGCTGCTTTTGGTTTCCACCAGCGTCACAGCCACGCAGGGCGGGATGTACAGCACCTCCCTGCCTGTGCCGGGCATCTGCCTTATCGTGGCCGTCGCGCCCGCCACAAACGGTACACCCCAGTTGCAGACGTTATCCACCGTCTCGGCTGCCGCGTCCAGGCACAACTGAATCACGGCGTCCCAGTCCGTGTCGTGGATGTCCGACTGCGCTTTAAATTCGTCCACCGTTGCATACAGGGTGTGTGTCATAATCCAAACCATGCCCTCGCTGACCACGCGGTAAACGCGCTGCGGGACTCTTGATAGAACGAAAATGGCGTCGCCAGGCGGATGCCCGTTCCTGCGCTCGCCAGTCGAATACGGCTTTCAGCCGCGCCAATCGTTTCAGCAGCCTCATAGAACCTCCGCCCGGAACATTTCACCCGGTCTGTCGCCGGGTTCCGGCCACAGAATGCGAGGCCGCCCTTCCAGGCTGACGTGGCCGCAGACGACACTTAAATCCATCACCTGCCGCCAGCCATGTGCCTGCGCGTCCAGTGACAGATAAAAGTCAAAACAGTGGACGCCTCGCCGCTCGAACGTTATTTGCTCAAATATCCGTCGCGGCAGCAGTGTGCAGTAACTTCCTACACCCACACAATCAATCACCTGTCCCCAGGCTTGCCGCGTTCGTTCCGGGTCGTCGTCGAGTGTCATCACGTCAAACGGCTCGGCCAGTTTGAGCGCCGCGCTCCAGCGTGGCGTCGGCACGCGCCAGACACAAAATCCATAGGCGATGTCCGCTCCGGTTTCGACCTGGTGTTTCAGTTTATTCAGCGCATCCGGCGGCAGCACCATGTCATCATCTACCAGCCACAGATAATCGTATCCCTGCGCCACCGCCACCTGCCGCCCGTATTCACACTTGCGGGTGATGTTGGCATACCGGTGCGCATCCGGGTCATCCCCGCCACGCACCACCAGCATGTCCAGTTGGCCGTCAAAGTCCAGTTTCAGCCAGCTTGCCACGCATACGCCGATACGCCGTGTCTGGGGGATCACCATCAGGGTGCGCATGAAAGAAACTCCGTTCGTACCAGGTCAGGTTGTGTCGGGTCCGGCCAGTAAATACGCGGCGAGGGAGTCAATGACATATGCCCGCACACCAGCCCCAGATCACACCGCTGGATGAACCCGCGCGTTTTTGCGTCCAGCGCCAGATACCAGTCATTGGCGCCCGCGCCCCGCCGTTCAAACCGGACCGTTTCCAGCACCCGCCGCTGGATCGCCGTCACACCGAGGCCAACTCCGGCCACCTCGATCACGTTGCCCCAGTCCGCTTTTGCCCGCTCCGGGTCACGGCACAGGCTGCGACCTCCCAGTTCATGAAGTTCCGTGTAGGCGCTCCACTGCTGGTTTTCCAGCGCGTGCCGCCACACGTACACCCCATAAGCGATGTCCGCGCCCTGATGCAACATTTTATGCAGCCGGAGGAACGTATCGGGCGGCAGTACCATGTCGTCTTCAAGGGCGATCAACACATCCCACGTGCCGGTGAGGAACAGGTTTTGAGCGTCGAGGTATTTTAAAAGCACGGCATCCCGGATACCGTCCGCCTCCGGGTTGCCGTACAGTTTAAAGTGGTCGAATCGCGCTGCTGGCTGTTCTTCCAGCCAGCGCCGGAAGGCCACCGCCCAGGACGCCATCGCCGGGCCGTATTGCCGGTGTACCAGGGTGACGACCAGCGTCCGCATGGTTTATTCGATGATTTCCTTCACCGACGCCATGTCAAAATCGCTGGCCGGTTCATAACGGCCATCACCACCCAGTATCATGCAGGCCAGGGTGAGGTTCTGGTTCGCCGGGGTCATTTTGACCTTGATATAACGGAATCCCTGCGCGTTCACCTCGTCGGACTTGATGTTGATTTCGCCAACGGCGTCATCCTGCGCCGACCCGCTGAATTTGCTGGTGGTCACTTCCTTGCCGGTGATGAGCGTGGCGAAACTGCCGTTCGAAGCCGTGTCGCCGTATACCCCCCCCGTCACCGTGCCATCATTGCCGGCGGCATAATCGCCGATGTCAGCCAGCACCAGCACGCGATCCCAGTACTGCATGTCTACCACGCCGCTTTCCGCAGTCGCAGCGGCAGTCACGGTCTGGGGTTTGATGCGCCCGATCACGGCTATCCGTTCGCTCAAAAGACTAGTCATGAGTTTTGTCCCTCGTTCAGATTAAACGGTTGTGACAGGGGGAGAGTGTCACCCTCCCCCTCAAGTGTTAAGAAGTGTGGGCTGGTTAGCTCGTTTCTTTCTTCAGCACCACAAACGGACTGACCTTGGTGGTCGCGTCACCCGCCAGGGTGATCGGAGCCGACAGCCAGGGCTGCCCGGCCACGCGGCTGACGATACGGAAGGCGGTCTGGTTTTTGCCAAACTTCTCACTCGTATCGGCCTCGACTGTGGTGGCGTTCTGCCGGTTGCCGATGGGGTAGAAGGTGAAATCACATAACATCATGTCACCTTTTTCACCAACCGCTGGCAGTTTGTCCACGAACACAATCGGTCGCCCCAGCAGCATATTGGGAACGCCATCCTTGGCGCTGCCCCACATATAGACGCCGGCGTAATTGGTTGCCGTCGGGCCGTTCATGGCGAGCAGTTTCTTCTTGGCCGCATGGGTCGCCAGCCAAACACCTTCGCCGCCCATGTACGCGCCTTCCATTGCGATCAGGTCGTCATACTTGATATCAGACAGGGTGTTGCGTGGTACAACGACTGCCGCCGGGGACTCCAGCACGCCCAGGGGTTTTCCGACCCCGTTGCCCCGGAGGAATGCGTAATCTTCTGCCCAGGCCACCGCGCCGGGGAAGCCGAGCGGCCCGCCCAGGAAGTCGGCCAGCGCCACGCCCGCATCACGCAGCAGGGAGTTTGCAACTGCCGTGTACCCCACCAGTTCATGCGCCACCAGATTGCTCTGTTTGAACTGCATGTCGCTGGCGGTGATCGTGGCAGCTTCTTCTTCCCAGTAAACCTTGACGCCGCCGAAGAACGATGGCTCACCTGCCGCTGTTACGGTCTGGTCGAGCACCGGCAACTTGATGGTGCGCCCGCTCATGTTGATGATCGTCGCGCGCTGCCGCACCACGGACATCGGAGCAGCCACCGCCATGATCTGGTTAAGCTGCTGCAACGGGATCAGCACGCCGCCGTCCGCGCCGGTGATACCGGACATGTCTTTCCGTCCGGTCGGGCGCGCCGGAGCATCTTCGTCCGTCTCTTCCCAGAACTTCAACCGGCGGTCAACCGTCTTGCCCTTGCTGACAAAGGCATCGGTCAGTGCCACCACAAATTCGCTCCACGACTTGAAGTCGGGCGCGGGGGGCTGGTTACCCTTATTTTCCGCCTGCTGTTCCTGCTGTTTTTGCAGCAGATCAGCTTCCATCTCGATTTCCTTCAGTTGAGCGGCTCTCGCCTTCAACCCCTCGGCCTCTTTCTTGAGGCTTTCTGCCTGCGCCAGCTCTTCCGCCGTCGCGTCCGGTTTCAGCAGGATTGTTTTTGCCTGGCCGAACAGCGATTGAGCGCGAGCCAGCAAATCCGTAACTGCGCCCATCATGCCTCCAATGTTGATAAATGCTGTTCGATGTCCGCAAGCAGTTTCGCTCGCGCTTCATCGGTGGGTGGTTGCACGGGTTGCCCCATCTCCGGCCCGGCCTGCGCTCCCGCCTTGCCTGCCTCTTCATCGGTTATATCGCCGCTGTTATCAGTGCTGTCGTCCAGACTCTCGCCCGCGTCCGCGAGAACCTCTGTCAGCCCGACAACCGCCGCGCGTATCTTCGTGATATTGCGGGTGCTCAGAACGCGCCCCGCCTTGTCTTCAAACAGTGGTTGCTCCGGCGTCCGCCCCTTTTCGCTCTCCGGCGCATCCGCGCTATCGTAGTACCAGCCGCCGCTGCTCATCGGCATCAGCGCTGTGTTTTCTGGCAGTGCCGCAGTAAAGGCCGCCATAGCAGCATCCAGCGCGGCGTTAATCGCCTTCACGTCGTCGTTAGAGCAGCGCCCATAGGTGAGCATCATGTTGGCCGTGCTGTTGACCGCCGAGCGCATCTTGCCCTGTAGACAATCCCCCATACGCATCACCGCGCCCTGGGGGGTCATTTCTTTGCCGTCGCCCTTCACGCCGGTGGTGGCCGTCGCCGGGTTCATCCCCCATACAACAGGCGAGTATTCCCACAGGCGGATTTCCTTCAGTAGCCGGGCGTTGACCGCCTGGCCGCGCCAGTCGATCTTTTTGTACTCCACCTGCATCGCCTCGTAGCCGATGCTGTATTCGTTCACCGCATCGGCCTTGATCCGGTCGAATGCGCCTTTGCCCTCTGGCGTGTCGAGCAGATATTGGGTCTGCGTCCACAGTCCGCCGGTGGCTTCCGGCCACTCCTTGAGCACCTGCTCCGGCAGTTCCTCGCGGCCTACCTCGCGCATCGCCATCACTTTGCCGATCACGCTCAGGACATCCCAACTGTTGTGGGCATTCAGCACCTTCACCCGGCGCGCCCGCTCGGTCAGTGTCTTGATGAATGACCCGCTGAGTACGATGTCGCCGCCATCATCCAGGATGCCAAAAACGTTGACAATCGCCTCGACGATGCCCTGCTCGGCGTCCACCTTAAGCGTGAACGCCGGGAATACCTTATGCTCAACCTGCCGCTGTCCCATACTCAACCTTTCGTCCGGGCGTTAGGCTTTCGCCACGCCGCTGATGAACTGGTGCAGCTTGAGGCTGGTGGTGGTATCGGCCACCCCCATGAAGTGGACGTTATCGCCCGTCCCCAGATCGGCTTCCGGCGCTACGCTGCCCGGTGTATCACTGGCATAATAGGCCGTGCCGACGACCAGTGTCGCCGTGCCTTTCACCTTGCCGCCGTACTGGTACTTACACGGTGCGCCAACCGTCGGCGCGCTGTTCAGCGCCACACCAGCCCGCTTGATGTTCGCGGGGGCAATCGCCGTAGACAGCAGCTTCAGCTTGCCGTCGGTGACATCTTCATACACGTCCTGCCCTTGCAGGATCGCCGCTGCCACCGGCGCCTCAGCGGTTTCAGCGTCTACATCTGCCAGTACGCTCGTTCCCAGATTCACTGCTACCATACTTGCCCCCGTGACTGTTCAACATTTCGCTGCCTTCAGTATCACCTGCCTGATGCAGCGTATCGGAAAGAGGGTATAATAGAAGTGGGCTAGACGCGGCCTCATGAACCACGTCGAAAACCCGGTATCTCGTGCCGGGCCGCCCAACCAAAACACGAGAAACCTTAACGAGAGAGGTTGATATGCCCCGCATTGCAACTTTCACCTGCGTTTTTTGCAAAAAGACTGTCACCAAAGCGGTTGGGAATGCTGAACCGCTTTATTGTTCTCGCGCCTGTTATAGTGAAGCGCGTATAGCTGAAATTGAGGAACGTATTGGTGAATCGATAGCGGATGCCCTTCGTAGGTTGTACATTGATGAAAGAAAATCTTATAGGCAGATTTCAACCATCTTAAAAATTAACGCTCGAACTGTTATGCGTTATCTGGAACGAACAGGAGTAGAACCAAGACACGGTGGGGAGGCGGTGAAAATCCAATGGGAGGGGAACTCGGAGGCGCGACGTGCGGCAGCAAGACATAACTTCATGATTAATTGCGGTCCCACTTTTGGAGCTAATAACCCCAACTGGCGAGGAGGTTCTAAATCCAGCACATATAGCGGGAAACGTTGGTGTAAATATGCCGATTCTATCCGTGCCCGCGACAATTACAGATGCACTCGTTGCGGCATGGAAAACCAGTTGCATTTGAGTCTATATGGGAAATCCCTATGTGTACACCATATTGTTCCACGTCTGTTATCTAACGACGATCACCCAAGTAACTTACGATCACTCTGTATTCCTTGTCATCAAACAGTAGAGGCGGAGTTTTGTTGGTTACTTTAATCGTCAAAGACTGGGAGTATTGAACACCGACAATCAGCAATTTCCGACACCGGCGCGCCCAGGCTCGTATCCCCCGGATACATCATCTTAGAACCACCCACCTCAAACGGCTCGTCAATTTTTCTGACCTGGCCGTTGGCTTTATCGTGGCTGTCGCGTGTCCGGTCATCCTGCGTCGCCAGCCATGCCCGCTCCGCCACCTTCCAGCTTTTAAACAGGTTGTGTGTCCCTGCTGCTTCAGCATGTGTGGTTTCTGTTCGGCAGATCAACTCCGTCCGGTGCGGTGGCAGCCGTTTGTCGAACCAGGCGAACTCCTCCGCCGACAGATCGCCGTCCATCCACTGCCGAAACAGCGTCTCCAGATTCTTCTGCATGTCAGGGATAGACCAGCCCTCTTTTTGCCCCTGGGCCAGCACCGCCTGGATGCTGTCGCTGGTCGTCTGGTTGATTGGCTTGGCAAATTGCAGCGTATAATCCGCGAACCACGCTTCAGCCAGCAGATTCCGCACATTGAACGCCAGCCCGGTCTGCACGCTCCAGTAGTTGCCCGCGTCCTCGACCACGCCCCCGATCAGCGGCACAAACGTGTCTTTCCAGGCCGTCGCGCCCTTGCCATCAAGGTAGGCTTTCACGTCCTTCACCAGGTCAAGCCAGTTGATGGCGGCCTTGTTCGCTTTGGCCCGTGCTTTGGCCTCGCTCACCAGTGCCAGGATTTCGCGTTTGTCGGCCTCAAATTGTGCTTTAGCGGCGGTGCGAAAGTCATCCTCCCAGGAAACCGCGATGTCGTCCACCGCCTTCCAGATGGCCTTCTTCTCTTCATCCGAGTATTTCTTAGCGCGTTTGGCGGCCTGTTTATTTCCATCTGGCAGTGCCGTCCGGCTTGCCTGAGTGCCACCATCAGCAGGCGGCGGCGTACTTCCAACCTGCACCAGATTGGCCGGGATATAACCCACGTTGCCGCCGGTGGTCGATGGAACATTCAAGCCGACTGCCGCATACGCATCGTCGCGCGGCGTGCCCATGCTCCACATCTTATGCGCCGCATCCACAAGCGCCGGGATGTTCTTTTGCAGCGCCGGGACGCCACTCAAATCGTATCGTGGGAAGGTTTCCCCCTCGCTCAGTTGATATTCGTAATCGGCCTCAAACAGCCGCAGTTCCGGCAAAAAGGTAGACTGCCAGAACACCCGGTCAGCCTGCTCGAAGTTGGCGTAGGTGCTGTTTTCCATCGCAGATCGCGCCCCGATCAGCATCCCAGGCACACCCAGCACCATCAGCGATCGAGCTTCGTTGCGCGCGTCCAGCGTCTCAAATGCCATGTCCTTAAACGTCGGCAGCATCCGATCGAACGAGCCGCCCTGGTCGAGTACGGCGACATTGCCCCAGTTGTCGACGCCGCCGTAAGTATCGTTCCATCGTCGCCGCGCCTCGGCAACGGTTCTGTCATCCATCGGGACGTTAAATTTCAGTACGCCTCCCAGCATCGTGCCACTCTGGAAGTATTTCTTGAGGAAGAAGGTGACGTTGTTGTCCACATCGGCGGACTGTGCCGCCGGGCCGATGGGCGACATCCCTTCCCCCACGCCTTCCATGTCATCCAGCGGATTCGGGAGCTTCACGTGCATCATGTCTTCGGGGACGATGGGCAGCACCAACCCGCCTGCATTCTGGCGGTATGCGTAGCCCTTAACCGTACCGTCTTCCCCCGGCACAATCGTCACTCGATCAGGCCGCAGATTCCACATCGCTTTGGGCAGCCCTTTTTTGCCTTCACGCTGCATATAGGTATAGGAGTTGCCCGCCAGATTCAGGTACACCACCTGCTGCTGGGCGAATTCCATGCCGCTTTGAAATTCGTTAGGCCGGTGCAGCAGTTTCGCCAGTGGGTGTCCGGGTGGCAGCCGTTCCGGGTTGATCGGATCACCGCGCCAGGCACGCAGCGGCGCGCTCGACAGTGATCGCACCTTGAACATGATCGCGGCGTATATCAGGCTGTTCAGGTTGAAGCCCTCGCGGATGTACGCCTGGGCGTCGGTCATTTTCCAGGTGACCTGTCCATTTGACCATACCGGCCACGCAATCGGGAACGATTTTCGTCCGCCCCCCACCGGCTGCCCTCGGAACACCGACCACGCCACTTTTGCGCGTTGAATGACGTTCACCATATTCCCCTTTATCCCGCCGCCATCAGCAGTTCATTTATTCGCTGCTCGAATCCATCTGCTGCCGCCGCGCCGCCTTCATACGTGTTGGCATTGACCACCACGCTGCCTGCCGCAAAATTGAGCGTCGGGCCTACGGCACTTCCGCCGTTCTCGTGGTAAGCCCGGTTTTCCTCAGCGGATAGAATCCCCTCGCCGGCATGGACACGCATCAGCATCGTGCGTGGCACGCTCTCCATACCGGTTGCCGACCCCATCGCCTGATTTGCGAAATTGGTATAAAACAGCCGCGCGGCCACGTCCCCTACCACTCCACCGCCAAACTGCGACGAGATAGCATTAAAAGACTTGTCGTACACATCCTGCTGGCTGATTTGCCCGCTGGCGACTTTTGGCGCGATTTGCCCCTGTGCCCAATCGCCAGCCTGATTCACCATGTTGATGGTGTCGATGAGTTGTTTCACGGCTAAAATCGCTGCCGCTGCTGCCGCCGTCACTGCAATAATGGGTGCAGCCAGCGCGCCGAGCGGAGCCAGTGCAGCCGTCGCGCCGGCGGATACTGCGCCCAGCACGCCGCTGAATACCCCGGCGATGCCAGACAGCACTGACCACCCGGCGGATAGGATGCCGGACGCTGCCGACACCACGCTGATGACCGTACCCACGCCGCTGATGATCGGCGAGGCAATCATCAGCACGCCGCCGAGTGCCGTCGCGCCGATGGCGATTTGCCCGATCTGGCTCACCAGTTCCGGGTTCTGTGTTACCCACTCGACGACCTTATCAATCACCGGCTGGATGTTCGTCATGATGTCGGTGAAGGCCGGCAGCAGCGCCTCGCCGACCTTCAGCCCTGCCGCTTCGATATTGGATTTCAGCAGGTCGAACTGGGCTGCCGCGCTGTCCATCTGCACGGCCTGGGCTGCCGCCGTCGCGCCTTCAATCCCCGTTTTAAAGGTGGTCAGGAAGGCGTCTACGTCCGGCCCGGCCAGCGCCGTCACACCGCGCAGCGCCTCGACGCTGCCGGTCATTTTCGCCATGCCGTCCGTGTTGGCCGTTTGTGTCCCGGCCAGCGCCTGATAAGCCCCGGTCAGCCCCAGCGCGTCAATCGCCGCCTGCCCGCTGGTGAACCCCAGTTCCTGAAGCCCCTGTTTCATTGCCTCATTTGGATTCAGCAGCGCCACCATCATGGCAGACAATTGCGTCACCGCTTGGCTGGTCGTATTCCCCTGGGTCGTCAGGTAGGCTGCCATTCCACCCAGATCGCCGAAGCTGATACCCAGGCTGTTTGCCAGCCCGGTCACCTGTGGCAGTGCGCTGGCGAAATCATCCATCGTGCCAACGCCCATGCCGACGGTTCGTGTCAACACGTCGCTGGCGTATCCGGCCTCGTCCGCGCTGAACTTGTACGAGTTCATCACGGAGATGAGCGCCTGCGTCGTCCCTGTCAGATCAGCGTTTCCTGCCTCCGCCAGGTTGATCGAATTTTGCAGGATGTCCAGGTGTGTCGAGGCGTCGGCCACGCCGCCCACGATGTCGTACATCGAATCGGCGACGGCCTGCGGCCCAAAGCGGCTGTCCTTGCCCATCGCCAGCAGCGTTGCCGATAGACCTTTGATCTCTTTGTCCGACTTGCCAGTGACCGCCTGGATGTTGGTCATGCTCTCGTCGAACCGCATCGCGGCTGCACCCGCCGCGACGAAACCTGCCGAAGCTGGCCCGGCTATCGCAACCAGTGCCTCGCCGAGTTTCTTTGTGCTTTTGCCGAGGGAATCAAGCGAGTCCGCAGCGCCCTTGATCGGCCCGCTGGCTTCGTTCTTGCCACTGATGATAATTTCGACGTTGTTGCGCGCTGGCATGACCCCGCCCCAAATGAAAAGCGCCTACTTTTGAGGGTAAGCGCCGGGGTCGCCTGCATCGGATATTTAGCATAAATTTATGCGCGCTTAACCAACCAACCAAAACCTCGTCACGTTCAGCGCCTCTGTGCAGGATTTTGGCCTATAATCCAAAGTGTACGGTTAAGCTATCTTTCTAAGGGGGCACTATGAAGTCCAATCGCTCTGATCTTAAAAAGGCAATTCTGGACAAACTATCTGAACATGCCATGCTTAATAAAACCTGGGAAGGTTTAACGGCTGAGGCTCTAGCTCCTTTGGTTGGGGAGAGGGTGAGCAGAGTGGCTAGTTGCCTGGAGGAATTAGCCGCAATAGGTTCTCTCGTGCGCGAGAAAGAAAGATATTCGTTAAATGAAGCAACCCTAATGCGCATTTCCAAGGAAGTAAGGCTCAAGGAATGGGCAAGGCTCGACAGTCTCAACTCAGATGAACTATCCCAGGACAACCCGGATTACTTGAAAAAAGCCGTCCGTGATGCGATAAAAAAGACGGCTCAACATCTCCCTAGTACGATCATAAATATAAGTTTCGATGTCCAACCTAATGCCCAAGTTCAATTTGTGGCAGCATCGCGTGATGCAAAACTTATGCAAGGGACAGAGGATTTCTCAGCAGAGATAGGAACATTGAACTACCATCAATTGGTCGATCACATTGCAGAAAGAATACACAAAGGTCTGGTTGGCTAACAGCTAACCGACAAACACCCCTCTAGGCATATTGCGTGCCGCCGTCGCCAGCGCAAAGGCATCCGCGCAATCCTCATTTTCGCCTTCTGGAGCGCGCAGGGTTGCCCCTTCGATGCTCTGTAATTGGTTGAAGCACTTGAAACTGTGGATGATCGCCTGTCCGTCGCGCACGGCATCGGTCATTCCATCGTACAGCAGCGCCTTACCTACGCTGTTGGAGAGCCACCCTTCTTTCGGTGCGCGTGCCGAGGGATCAGCATCCCATCCCGGCAGCCGTCGCAGTCGGCTGTTATCCCGCAGCCACAGCAGCACGGCATGGCCGTGATTGTTCCGCTCACACATCACCACCGCGTTGTTGTACCATACCCCCAGCTTATCCAGATACGCCGCGAAAGTGGACGGCTCGAACTTCCCGGCCAGCATCGCCACCTCTTCGCCGGTCAGGTTGTCCAGTACCACCGCCGCGCTGTCA
This sequence comes from Aggregatilineales bacterium, assembly GCA_029975765.1. Lineage (GTDB taxonomy): Bacteria > Chloroflexota > Anaerolineae > Aggregatilineales > Phototrophicaceae > CFX2. The sequence continues at coordinate 546 of JARKOK010000431.1, read as the reverse complement.
TCGCTCGTCGGGTTGCCCTCTGCCGGATCCGCCCCGATGCTGTACTTTCGCCCCGGCACCGGCAGCCGGTACACCCGCAGCCCTGGGATGCTGGGCGCTTTTTCCTGTTGCAGCAGCACAGCGCTCAGCGGCTCGCGCTCCTCGTAACACTGCTCCAGCCACATTCCCGGTATGCGTTTATCCTTCGACCGTCCGGCCAGCGCCTGCACATCCGTCGCCGGATATTGCTCGAACAGATCATCCTCGCTGCCCGTCTGCTGGATAATGTCCCGCCGCGTTTTCTCGTACCATTCCGGCGTGCGCTCCGGCCTCACGTACCAGGGCAGGAAGATATGCGCCCAGTTGTTCCGCCCCTCTTTGGCCGCCTTGTAAATCTTCTTGAACTCGCTCTCCGGCCTGCTTTTATCCGCCCGGCTGACGAGGAACAGCTTACCCCCCGCGTCAATCGTCGGCCTCACCGCCCGCATCAGTTGGTTGAAGTTGGGGATCAGATCGGCCTCGTCCACCAGCACGTAGGTCGCTGTATAACTGTCGCCGCCGGTGGTG
>JARKOK010000426.1 GCA_029975765.1 Aggregatilineales bacterium | reverse complement strand
GGCGCGCAGCAGACCGAGCCGGTGAAAGCGGGTTTGCTGGCGGCAGGTTTCCCGGCGGAACGGTTACAGGTGGTGGATACACTGGCGGAAGCAGTGGCGTGGTATCAGCAGGAATTGAAGATGGGCGATACGGTGTTATTCTTAAACGATCTGCCGGATACGTATTCCAGTTGAAAATTGATAAGGTATGAGCAGGGGCGAGTTTAGAAACCCGCCCTACCGATGACAACGATAGGGGAGCAGACATGGCCGCAAACAAAGAACTGGTGCTGATGGATCATGACGGGGGGATTGACGATTTCCTGTCACTGGCGCTGGTGCTGAATATGGAACACGTTGATGTGCTGGGCGTGGTGGTGACACCGGCAGACTGCTATGTGAAACCTGCTGTGAGCGTGGCCCGGAAACTGATGGATTTGATGGACTGCTCCGAGATTCCGGTGGCTGAAAGCACGGTGCGCGGGCTGAATCCCTTCCCGCGTGAGTGGCGGCAGTCTACCTTTCCGATAGACCATTTTCCGGTGCTGAACGATAAAGACACGATTGATACGCCGCTGGTGAATGAGAGCGGACAGGCATTTATGGCGCGGCTGCTGCAAGAAGCGCCAGAGCCAGTCACGCTGCTGGTGACCGGGCCGCTGACAACGGTGGCAGCGGCGCTGGAGATCGCGCCGGAGATTGAGGCGAAGATCAGACGTATCGTGTGGATGGGAGGGGCGCTGAACGTGCCGGGTAATGTTGACCCACTGTCCGAGCCGGGGCAGGATGGTTCGGCGGAATGGAATGTGTACTGGGATCCGCCCGCCGCCGCGCAAATCTGGGCAACAAACATTCCGATTGTGCTGTGCCCGCTGGACATCACCAATCATGTGCCGGTGACAACCGAGTTTATTCACAAACTGGGGCGGCAGCGTAAATTCCCGGTGTCGGAAGTGGCGAGCCTGTGTTACGCGCTGGTGATGAAACAGGGCGGCTACTTCTTCTGGGATGTGCTGACGACGGCGTATCTGGGGCGGCCTGACCTGTTCACGACACGCGACTGGGAAACGGTGCTGATTCCTGACGGTGTGAGCCAGGGGCGGACGATGGTGCAGCCAGGCGGGCGCGTGATTACGGCACTGGACACAGTGGACACCGCTGCATTCTACGAGTACATTCTGCGCCAGTGGGCGCGGTAAAGCAGCTATGGAAGTAACCGAATCGCTCCTCATCCCATTGGCTGTGCTGGGCATGATCGTCACGCTGGTGCTGTCGTTCGTGCCATTTTTGCCTGGGACGGCGATGATCTGGGCGATTGGGGTGGTGTTTGCGGTGCTCGACGGTTTCCAGCGCGCGACCCCGGCGGCGATTATCATCATGACGCTGCTGATGGTGGTTGGTTCCACATCGGAAATCTGGATGCCGGCGCTGGGCATCCGGTCAAAAGGGCTGTCGTGTTTAAGCACAGTCGGCAGCGTGATTGGCAGCATCGTGGGCACGTTTCTCATCCCGGTTCCGCTGGCGGGCACGATCATTGGCGCGATAGCGGGGGCACTGCTGGTCGAACTGGTGCGCGGGCGCGAAGTCCGGCGGGCGGTACAAGCGGGGCGTTCGGTGTTCCAGTTGTATCTGATCGGCATGGTGGTGCAGTTTGTTACCGGCCTGATGATGTTCGCGGTGTTCCTCGTCAGCCTGTGGACGACGGGGTGAACTGAGGTAATATTAAACGGGCATGGCACATCGTGCCCCTACAGGCTCGATGGTTTCGTAGGGGCGAACCGCCGGTTCGCCCTTATATATTATTACATTTAGGAGAATAATCCGTCGCATGAGCGCACAACGGAAAACGGTTGTCGGTGTGATCTTTGGCGGGCGCAGCGTGGAACATGATGTGTCGGTTGTGACCGGCCAGCAGGTGATTCGCGCCTTCGACCCGGAACGTTACGAGGTCGTACCGGTGTATATCAACCGGGATGGCAAATGGTTCACCGGCGAACCGCTGTCGGAACTGAAAAACTTTAAGGATGAAATCACCAGTTACAAAGGTGTGGAGAGCGCGATTCTGTCGCCCAGCGTCGAGCATCACGGGCTGATCGTCAATCCTACGGCGGGACGCTTTGACAAGAGCCGCGTAATACGGCTGGACGTGGTCTTCCCGGCGATACACGGCACGCACGGCGAAGACGGCACGCTGCAAGGGCTGTTTGAACTGGCCGATATTCCTTACGTGGGCTGCGCTGTGCTGGCGTCGGCAGTTGCCAACGACAAGATCATGACCAAGATTGTCCTCAGCCAGCAGGGGATTCCGATTGTCGAAGGGGTATCCTTCAGCCGGGCAGAATGGCAGGAAGCACCGGATAAGGTCATCAGCCATATCATCCACGAGTTGCAGTACCCGGTATTTGTCAAACCGGCTACGCTGGGATCGAGCATCGGCATCGGGCGGGCGAACGATGAAACGATGCTGCGCGCCTACATTGACGTGGCGACCAACCTTGACCGGCTGATTCTGGTCGAAAGCGCCGTGACCGACGCGGTGGAGATCAACTGCGCCGTGATGGGCAATGGGTTGGACATCCGCGCCTCGGTGCTGGAACAGCCGGTATCGTGGGAGCAGTTTTTGACGTATGAGGAAAAATACCTGCGCGGCGGCGAAGGCATGAAAAGCGCCGAACGCCTGATTCCCGCGCCGATCAGCGCCGAACTGACCGAGCAGATCAAACAGATGGCGGTGAAGGCGTTCCGGGCGATTGACGGGCGTGGCACGGCGCGCGTGGATTTCCTGGTGAAGCCGGAGAGCAGCGAGGTCTACCTGAACGAACTGAACACGATGCCGGGGTCGCTGGCGTTTTACCTGTGGCAGGAAGAGGGCTTATCGCCGCGCGAGGTGGTGGAGCAGTTGGTGCAGTTAGCGCGGGATGCCCACGCCGAGAAGCGCCGCAGCACCTACAACTATCAGACGAACCTGCTGGAAGTGGCGGCGGCGCGTGGTTTGAAGGGTGTTAAAGGGACGAAGGGGCGAGTTGACCGCCCAGTATAACGTGATCGGGCGCAGTTACCTGCTGTCCAACCGATTTCTATCCATTCGCCAAGAAACGCAGACCTTATTACAATAGTTGACATATCATGTCCCTGCGCTGATTGGAGACGTGCCTTGACGCTGCGCCCTGTCCTGCTTCTGCTGATTCCGCTGCTGGCGGCCTGTGGTGGTCAGCCGACGCCGGAAGTTGTTTCGTTTGTGCCGTCGGCTACCGCTGGTGCGGTCGTGCCGACTCGCCGCCCCACCAGCAGCCCGACCGTCGTTCCGGCGACGGCGACCGCCACCGATACGGCGACTCAGGCGGCCAGCGCCACATCAACGGCGACTGCCACCGAAACACCGACGGCCACGCCGACTCATACCGAAACGCCCAGCGCCACGCCGACCGAAACACCCACCGAAACCGCGACAGCGACACCCAGCGAAACCCCGACCGCGACCCATACACCCACCGAGACCGCCACGCCCACGCCCGCGACACCAGTGGTGCAGGCACAGCGGGATATTCCGGTGCGCGGCGGGCCGGGAACGGGTTACCCGATGCTGACGATGCTGGCGGCGGATGAGATGATCGGCGTCACCGGTATCAGCGAGGATGGCAACTGGTATCAGGTGCAGCTGCCGGACAATACGTTAGGGTGGGTCACATCGGCCAGCGCGCAGGTGTCCACCTTTGGCAATCTGCGCGGCGTGCCGATTGCGCTTGAACCGACCGCCACGCCAACGGATACGCCGACAGCGACCGATACCGCCACACACACCCCGACCCCAACGGCCACCGATACTGCCACACATACGCTAACACCAACGGCGACACTGGTGGCGACGGATACGGCAGCACCCAGCGCAACCCATACTGGTACGCCCACACTCACGGCAACAGCCACGCCGGTACCCACGCAGGACACGACCCAGCCGCTGCCGGAATCGATTATGACAGAGCTGCGCCACGCAGGAGTCACGCCGGACAATGGAACGCTGGCAGCAACCATCGAACAGATGGTGATTGACTTAACCGATGAGGATAATGTGATTCAGTGGGAGCGTTTCAACGGCACCTACGGCGATTTTATCGCCGGGGTGAATATCGCCTGGGGGCCGGGCGCCGCCGAAGACAGCTGCGGTTTCCTGTTTCGCGAGGTGGACGAAAACAACTTCTACACAGTACGGATCAGCCGCGATGGTTTCCTGTGGTTTGTCGCGCAGATTAACGGCGTGTGGCAGAACAGCATCAACGGCGACGGGACGCTGGTCAGGACCGGTCAGAACGAGCGCAATCAACTGACGGTGGTGGCCTCTGGTGATACGTATACCGTGTACCTGAACGGTGAGTATGCGGCGCGGTTTAGCGAAACTTCATTTGATGAAGGGCTGGTCGGGCTGGTCGCCGGAACTTTTGACGAGAGTGATGCGGCGAACTGCACGTTTACCGATGGGTGGGTCTGGTCGCTGACAGCGCCACCGCCGCCCGGTGGAGGAGTGACCGCCTTCGTACAGGACGGGCTGCGGCAGGCGGCTGTACCGGCGGGCGATGGTTTCCTGGCGGCCCGCCTTAGCCGTCGGGTGATAGACCTGTCCGGGGTGGATAACCGGCTGGAATGGCAGGATTTCCCCGGTGAGACCTATACCGATTTTGCCGTCGGGACGACCTTTGCCTGGGGCGCTGGCGCGGCGGAAGATTACTGCGGCCTGGTGTTCCGAGAGACCGATAACGATAATTTCTACACCATTCAGATTGACCAGACGGGCGGCGTAACCTTTAACCGCAAGATCAACGGTCAATGGCTGGATGGTATCAGCGGGCAACGAGCGACCGTCAGCCAGGGCGAAGGCGCCACCAATACGCTGGTGCTGGTCGCGCGCGGGCAGACATTCAAGGTGTATGTGAACGGCCAGATGAGCGGTACGTTCGAGGACGCGCAGCAGGCGGGCGGCAGCGTGGCGGTGATGGCTGGCACCTACGATGAAAGTGATAAAACGGGCTGCACCTTCACCAACAACTGGCTGTGGCAACTGGGAACCGCGCCGCCGGCCATCACCCGACCGGTACAGGCTGGCGAGACGGTGCAGGGTACGATCAATAATGACGCTTACGCGGTACGCTATACCTTTGACGGTCAGGCTGGTGAGGCCATTGGCATCCGTATGAACCGCGTGTCCGGCGATCTTGATCCGTATCTGGTGCTGCTGGGGCCGGATGGCGCGCGCCTGGCCGATAATGACGATGACCCGCAGGGCTTCAACCGCGATGCTTATCTGCGCGGGTTTGAACTGCCGGTCAGCGGGCAGTATGTGATTGTTGCCACACGTTTCCAGGAGGACATCGGCCCGACCAGCGGTGACTTCACGCTGACGCTGGAAATGGGGAGCGCGCTGCCGGCTTCACTCAATATTGGCGACAGCGTGGACGGCACAATAGGCGGGGGTGTCAGCCAGCGCCAGTACGTGTTTGAGGCGCGTGCGGGTGATGTGGTGACAATCCGTATGGAACGCACAGGCGGCGATCTTGACCCGCTGCTGGTGGTATTGGACCCGCAGGGGCGCGAGCTGGCACGTAACGATGATGCCCCGCTGCCCAGCGATTACAACGCGGCGCTGCAAAATCTGCGGCTGCCCGCCGATGGCCGGTATGTGATTGTTGCGACACGCTTCCAGGAAGATGCTGGTCTGAGCGAAGGG
>JARKOK010000410.1 GCA_029975765.1 Aggregatilineales bacterium | reverse complement strand
GCTGTTGAAACTGCCCAGCAGCATACTCAGGATAGACCCCGCCAGCCCACCCAGCAGGTAGACGATCACAAAGCGCGTATGGCCGAATAAGCGTTCCAGCGAGGTGCCGACCGCGTACAGGATATACATATTAAAGAAGAGATGCAGAAAATTCGCCGGGGCCAGGCCGCCCGACGGCCCGTAAATGCTGGCGTGCAGGAACATGGATGTCAGCAGCCGGTAGTATTCTCCGTTGAGCAGCACATCCGGCGGGTGGTTCGCGCCCCATAAAAACACCTGCTCATCCACATCAGCGGACAGCGCCCGCAGCAGAAAGATCGCCACATTCAAAGCGATCAGCAGGTACGTGGCCGTCGGCTTTACCGAAGGGATATGCAGCATCACACGCTGGCGGGGCGGCTGCTCCGGCGTGGGGGCGGGCTGCGGGTCGGGACGGCGTTCCAGCGGGTGCGGACGACGTTCGGGCTGCGGGTCGGGTTGCATCAAAGCTGCTCTTTCACTCCGGCGCGGCGACGTTAAGCTGGCCGAGGGTCAGCGTATCGCCGGTAATCTTCATCCATTGCGCGCCCGTGTATAATAGACCTGCAACAAGAATACTCCCAGTATCAATTGGAGTGGATTATGCCAGATTACGATTATCGCTGCAACCAGTGTGGGCGCGCCTTCGCCCTGTTTTACAGGTCCTATAAGGATTACGACGCCGCCACGCCGGTTTGCCCGCACTGTGACAGTACAGACGTGGCGCGGCTGATTCGCCGCGTGGCGATTGCGAAACCCTCGCGCAATCTGGCGAATTTGTCGTCGGGCGAAATGCTGTCCGTGTTGGACGGCGGCGACTCGCAGGAGGTCGGACGCCTGTTCCAGCAGGTGGGCGAAACCGCCGGCGTGGATATGGGCGAGACCTACCGCCAGGCCACCGACAGCCTGCTCAAAGGTGACAGCGTGCAGAAAGTCGAACGGGACTTACGCGCCCGGGCTGACGATTCGGCGTAAAGGCCGCCCGCATGTTCACGCCCTCGTTCCCGCCCTGTATGACGAACGCCGCCGCGCAGTGAGCCATCCGGCCTAAAAAACAGTATCCATCTGGGCTAACCCAAAATCGGCAGGCTAACTCATGTGCCGCGCTGCCTTTCGGTCTATTCTGAGACTATGGACGATGATGGAAAGGAAAGGTAACAACACATGCGAGAAACAGTGTTAGCCCTGTATGACGATCTCAGCGCCGCGCAGGCGGCAGTACGCGATCTGGTGGAGGCCGGTTATGCACGCGGCGACATCGGGCTGGCGGTGAATGACATGGAGGGCAAGTACAGCCACCATATTCATGCCGGTGATGAAGCTGTGGCCGTCAGCCGGCTGGAAGATGAAGACGTGAGCGGCGGCGAAGGCGCGGGTTTTGGCGCGGTCATTGGCGGTCTGACGGGCATCGTGGCCGGTCTGACGGCGATTACGATCCCCGGTATCGGGCCGATCATCGCGGCGGGGCCGCTGGCGGCGGCGCTGGGCGGCGCGACCGGCGGCGTCATTGGCGCGGCGGCGGGCGCGGTCACGGGTGGCGTCACCGCTTCGCTGATTGATATGGGCGTGCCGGACGCCGAAGCCGACTATTACGCCGAATCGCTGCGGCGCGGCAGCGCGCTGGTCACGGTGACGGTGGATGAAATGGACGTGCAGTCGGTGATTGACGTGCTGCGGCGGCACAATCCGTTTGATATTGAGCAGCGTGTGACCCAGTGGCGGATGCGCGGTTGGCGCGGGTTCGACCCCAAAGCTGATCCCTATACGGCGGTTGATCTGGCCGAAGAACGGCGCGGCGCCACACCCGGCGCAGCGGATACCAGCGAAACCGA
>JARKOK010000393.1 GCA_029975765.1 Aggregatilineales bacterium | reverse complement strand
GCGATCCCCATTACGCACGAACGGGGACAAACGACGCACAATTAAAGAACAGACCGTTAAGGCTGTCTTTTTCAGCTTACTCTCGAAATGTATATTTGGCGCATTAAAATATATCACATTACAAAACTTTAATAAAAAACCGGGACACGATCATACGTCGTATCCCGGCATTCTGCAAGCACTTTAAAAGATTACTGGCACCAGGATGGCTGTCCGCTGTATTCGTCCAGACCGAAGGCCATATCCCGGTGAAAAGCGTACAGGCTGGCAAGTTCCGGCTGGCGGGTTTCGATGGTCGTCACGGCGCGGATACCACAGCCGTCCGCGCCGCGCGTGGGCGTATTACGTGGAGTGATGGGTTCTCCGTTCACCGTCAGCGCCCACAGATACGCCCCCGGCGGGACATCCACCGTCAGCGTATCAAAGCGGCATTCGGCTGCATCCAGCACGCCGTTAAAGGTATACAGCACTTCCCCGGCCTCGCTGGCCGCCGTTAGCTCGATTTCATCCCCCGGTGTCCCGCAGATTTCGACGTTAATCGGATTGCCCACCCCGGCCCGGTATGGAAAACGCGCGATCACCGGCAGCTCACCGGCGTCCGCCTCAATCCCCCGTGACCGGAAAAAGGCCGCCAGCGACTGTTCTTCATCTGCTTTGGGGTTCACATCAATAAAATAGAAGCGGCCATTGACGACCGGCAGATCCAGCCCACGCGCCAGACCCAGCATATACAGTGTCGTCTGTTCAATCCAGAAATCATGCATCTCGTGGCCGGAGGCCAGTGTCACCAGCGTGCCATGCGGGATACCAAGTTCCGTCAGACGGCGATCAAACGCCAGAAAAGGCGACAGCGGGAAGAAAGCATCATGCGCGCCTTCGGACAGGATGATCTTTTTGCCGCGCAGTTTTTCCGCCAGCCCGAACGGACTGCGCGCGTCGGCTTCTTCCGGCACACCCGTGCCGATCAGTATTTCCATGAACGGTGATGGATTCAGTCCGGGACGCAGGCCGTCATGATCGTAGCGCCAGGCATCGGGATCACCGCTGACCAGCAGGCCAATGCCGGACATGGAAGGGAACGTCAACGTGCTGACCTGGCTGAGCGTGCCGTAATGTGTCGGCGGCACTTCCGCAAATACGGCTTTCACCGTGTAATCCAGATCAAGCGGATTGATCGCCCACATCAGCGCCGATCCTCCGCCCCGGCTGCCGCCCGCCGTAACGACGTTATGTTTATCGCCGCCGTTCGCCTGGATAAAATCCAGAAACGCGCCAACCGAGCGATATGTTTTTTCGTCAATGCCCTGGCTTTCCGTGCCGCCGGCATTGCTCATGGCGGCGATGAAACCCCTTCCCCCCAGGCCCACACTTGACGCGACCAGGCGCGGCATAATGATTTCCGGTTCGCCGTACAGGCGGCTGTTGTTGCTCGTACCCGCGCCGTTTCCGCTAAGCAGCACCGGCATGGAGGCCGCGCGTGTCCAGCCGGGTGGCAGAACAATCGTGTACAGCGCGCCTTCCACCGGCACGTTGTTGACGATTTGCAGCGCCGCCGTCCCTTCCTGCACGTCCGCCCAGTGATTCAGCAGGCGAACCGTCAGCCGGGTTTCCCGCTCGATCTGCGCCGCAACCTCGGCTGCGCGCTCAACCGTCACCGCGTAATAATCGGTTTCACGGTTATTGTAAACGGTATACGCCGCCCGCAGCGCATCACGCGGGGCAGGTTCAACGCCCCCAAAAACCGGGTAATGCGTGGCAACAGCGTAACGGGGCGCGTCCTGGGCGACAGCGGCCCCCGCTACCACGAAACTGCACAGCAGCCAGAACCAGACGATTCGTAAGCGCATACTTAATCTCCTGTGCAAACCAGCACTGGAGATCAATTATGCTCCGTGACCGAATATCCTTCAAACGTGCTGGTCAGCGATGGCATGAAGATCAGCAGCGCCAGTCCTGTAATCAGCGCCATCGAAAGAGCCACAAACGGTACACCTTCCAGCCGGAAATAGAAAACAAAAGCGACCACTTCTGCGACAATCCACGCCACCAGACTGACCATAAACCAGTGCAGCACCGCTTCATTATTCTGGTAGAAACGCCGCAGGGCAGCCGCCTGTCCCACCCCCACCAGCACGCCAACGAACACACCAAAGACAAAACCCAGCAGGAGATGATCCGTCGTGATCATCGGCGCGAACCGCCGGCCCAGCACCACGCCTGCCGCATACCCAAACGCCGTCGCGGGCAGCCACCACCACAGCCCAGGACGGCTGCCCAGGTGCCGCCGCAGCACCCACCACTGGGCCACCCCAACCGACCCGCCCAGCAGTATATCGCCGGCCACGCCGCGCACCAGACCGCCGTCGGTCGCGCCCAGCATACTGCCCACCAGCAGCGCGGCGATGTTCGCCAGAATCCACTCGATCAGAAAATAACGCTGCGACATATATACCCTCCGCATTCAGCGATGATGAAAGGCTGCCCGAACTGGCAACAGATTGTGGCTATCTTAACGAACAGTGCCTAACAAATACCTTATCAAGGGGATGATAGGTATGAATTTTAAGTAAGGATTAAACAGAACTTTTGTTCCTATTCTGTGGTATGATAGGCAGAAATGATGTTCGACAGGCGGCAGTCATGAAACGGATGCGGCGCAATAAGTATCGTAACACGCGGGTTAAACGCGGCGAACTGACCTTTGACAGCGAAGCCGAGGCCAAACGTTACGCCCGGTTGAAAGCCTACGAGGAGGCGGGGCACATCAGCCAGTTACAGGTGCATCCCACCTACGAACTACTGCCCGCCTTCACCGACCGCTACGGCAAAAAGCAGCGTGCCGTCATCTACGAGGGGGATTTCGCCTACATGCAGGATGGTGTGCAGGTGGTTGAGGATGTAAAAGGCAAGGAAACGGAAGCCTTTAAGCTGAAGCGCAAGCTGTTCCTCGCGCGCTACCCGGAGATTGACCTGCGCGTCATCGCGGCGAAATGAGTAACGCAAAGATGAGGGGGACACGACCTATCGTGTCCCCCGGAAACGTGTCGTGGGCAAGTGTTAGTACTTCGGCAGGCTCCGGTCTATCTCGTCCGCCCAGGCGAGGATGCCGCCCTTCAGGTTCAGCAGCCTGTTTTTATATCCGGCTTCGCGCAGCAAACGAATGGCGTCCGCGCTGCGTACCCCGGAACGGCAGTGAACGATCACTTCCTGATCGTCAGGAATCTGTGCCAGCACCGTTTCTTCGCGCAGCTTACGGCCAGCCAGCAGGGCGTTTTTAGCGGTCTGGATATCACCTTTCGGAATGCGCAGCGTGCCGTCCAGCGCCACAATCTGCCATTCGTGCGGCTCGCGCACGTCCACGATAACGGGATGCTGCCCCGCATCCAGCCGCGCCTTCAGTTCCTTCACGCTGATCTCGTCCACCGGCGCTTCCTTACCATTGGCCGCGCGGTATTCACTGTGGTCATGCGCCGGCATTCCGCAGAACTGCTCGTAATCAATCAGTTCCACTGCCTCTGCCGGGACGCCGCACACCGGGCAGTTCGGGTTTTTGCGAACCTTCAGCGTCGTAAAGCTCATCTCCAGCGCATCGTACAGCAGCATCCGGCCAATCATCGGCTCACCAATGCCCAGAATCAGCTTGATCGCTTCGGTGGCCTGCATCGTGCCAATCGTTCCCGGCAGGATGCCCAGCACGCCGCCTTCGGCGCAGCTTGGCACCAGACCGGGGGGCGGCGGTGTAGGAAACATGCAGCGGTAGCAGGGGCCTTCTTTGGCATAGAACACACTTAACTGGCCTTCAAACCGGAAAATGCTGCCGTAGACGTTGGGTTTGCCCAGCTTCACGCAGGCATCGTTGACCAGATAGCGGGTGGGGAAATTGTCCGTGCCGTCAATAATCACATCATACGGCGACAGCAGCGCCAGCGCGTTCGCCGATGTGAGCGGCACGTTATGTTTTTCCACTACCAGATACGGATTAATATCCTTCATGCGCTGTTCGGCGCTGTCCACCTTGAGCGTACCTACGCTGGCCTGCCCGTGAATCACCTGCCGCTGAAGGTTCGTTTCATCCACTACGTCATAATCCACCAGCCCGATGCGGCCAATACCGGCGGCGGCCAGATACAGCGCCAGCGGGCTGCCCAGCCCACCCGTACCGATCAGCAATACGCTGGCGGCTTTCAACCGGCGCTGCCCCTCGATGCCGACTTCCGGCATGATCAGGTGGCGGCTGTAACGCCGGATTTCGTCATGGGTCAAATCCGATAACTGCTCAACAATCGGTAACATGCCTATCCCTCGTTCACATAGGTAGGGGCACGGCGTGCCGTGCCCCTACGGTTAATTTATTGGCGACTTACCAGTGGATTGATTATAAGTCTACCCCGCCGCGACTTCAATTTGACGCCGCAGTTTGGCCGCGTCCGCTACACCGTGATTCACTTCCAACGGCTGGCCGTGTGCATCCAGAATGAATGTGGTCGGCGCGGAGAACACACCCCACCGGTCGGCAGCGTCCGGGTCTTCGGCGGCGTCTACCTTCACCACCTGCACGCCTTCTCCCAGTTCAGTCTTCAGTTTCGCCAGCGCGGGCTGCTGCTGTGTCTGGCAGGGGATGCAGCCGGGCGTGGTGAAGTAAACAATGGTCGGCACACCCGGTTTGATGTCGCTCAGAATCGGGTCGGTCGGGGCGCTGTTTGCGGCCCGCCGCAGGTTCAGCCGCTTGAAAGCAGCATAGGCGGTGATACCAACCGCCAGCAGGATGAACGTGAGCACGAGACGTTCAACCACGATTACCCCTCCACCGGCGACTGCGTGAAACCCGGTACGCCCAGGCGGTGAAGCTGGTAATACATCCAGCACCCCAGGCAGAAGTTCAGCCAGAAGTTCAGGTTCGCCAGCGCGATCACCACCCACACCAGCACCCAGGCCGGAGTCGGGACACCGACCAGCAGCAGCGCCGCTGCTGCCGTATTCATCAGCCCGCCGAGCAGTTGGGCGAAGCGGTGCGGTTCGGGGTTATCCCTGATGACATTGGGTCTGGTGATACCCAGCGGCTTAATGACGCGCTGGTACAGCAGCCGGTAGGGAGCGAACGGCGCATCGAACGCGCTTAAAAGCTGCGACACGGCCACGATCCCCACCAGCAGCCAGCTGTTCAATACGAAGCCCAGCAGCAGCAGAACGATGGTTGTCCCCTGCCCCACCTTTATGCCGGTCTGATCCACTTTGCGTAACGTTTCGGTTGCCATGATAACCACCCCACTCTTTCGTCATTTTTGTAGGAAAATAGCGGCGCCATGTCCCTACACATCATTTTGGTTTGTTTACGCGGACACAAACTATCGTGTCTCTGCATCTCATTAAGCCCGGCGGCCTGGCGCTTCAATCATCTGCCGCAAATCCTGCCAGCCATAGGCGACTTCTTTGAGAAGCGCGCCGCCAATGCGCTCTGGTCCGCCAACCGCGAAGCCGATGATGTGCCCGGTTTCGTCCTCGGCCACCACCATAACCGATTGGCTCTCCGGGTTGGTCAGGCTGCGCCGCCATACCTCCGCGCGCCTTTCATAACTCAGGCCGTCCAGAAAGTCCTGCGGCACGATACCAGCATAGGTCGAACGCCAGCTATCCACATGGACGCGGGCAATCGCCAGCGCGTCATCCGGTACGGCCAGCCGAACCGTCGTCACGTTTACCCCCGGCGATGCTGGGGATAATTCGCAGATTCGCGTCCGTTTCGATTTCGGTGTTCAGGCCATCGAGAAACCGGACATCCTCATCGTCCAGAAACACGTTGACAAAATTACGCAGATCGCCCCCGTTAAACAGGTGCGGGCGCAGTTCGGGATACTGCGCGGTCAGATCATCCAGCGCCGCGCCAATCGTCGCACCGCTGACGGTGATCTGCGCCTGGCTGTCGGTATATACCCGCAGCGGGGTCGGAATTTTGATTGTTGCCACGTTCATTCTCCTGATACAAAAGATTACACAGAGACTCGGAGGCACAGAGGAAATCCTTTGAGTCTCTCTGTCTTCGTGTCTCCGCGTTATGCTTTTTGTTTTTCCCACAATCGGTCGAGAAAGCCGCCGACGATGTGTGTCATCGTCTCAACTTCAACCAGAAACGAGTCGTGGCCGAAGGTTGCCTCGATATGCTCGTGCTGCACTTCGCGCTCCAGATCGCGCAGCGCGTCCACCAGTTCCAGCGCCTGCTCGCGGGTGTACAGCCAGTCACTGGAAATGCTGACGACCAGAAACGGGCACTGTGCCCGTGCGACGGCGGCCTGAAGTGAGCCGTACCCATCAGCCACGTCGTAGTAGTCCAGCGCCTTGGTGATGTACAGGTAGCTGTTAGCGTCGAAACGTTCGACGAACTTCTGTCCCTGATGCTGCAAATAACTCTCAACCGCGAAATCGGTATCGAAGCCGTAGGCCAGCCCATTACCGTTCTGCGTGCGGCGGCTGAACTTCTGCTCCAGTGAGCTTTCGCTCATGTAAGTGATATGCCCGACCATCCGCGCCACCGCCAGCCCTTTTTCCGGTCGCGGGCCGTGATAATAATCGCCGTTGTTCCACTTCGGGTCGGCATAAATCGCCTGCCGACCGATCTCGTTGAAGGCGATATTCTGCGTGGAGGAACGCGGCGTGCTGGCAATAAACAGCACCGAACCAACACGTGCCGGGTAATCCACCGCCCACTGAAGCGCCTGCATCCCGCCCATGCTGCCGCCACCAACGGCGAACAGTTTCTCGATGCCCAGAAAATCAACCAGATGGCGCTGCGCCGCCACCATATCAGCTACGGTGACAAAGGGGAAACGCAGGCTGTAGGGTTTACCATCTTCCGCCAGCGACGCTGGGCCGGTGCTGCCCTGGCAGCCGCCGATAACGTTCGAGCAGATAACAAAAAAGCGGTCAGTGTCGAACATTTTGCCCGGCCCAACCGCGTCATCCCACCAGCCCGGTTTTTCCTGCGGGTCATCGGTGTAATAACCTGCCACATGCGCGTCGCCGGACAGCGCATGGCAGATGAGTATAGCGTTCGAACGGTCGGCATTCAGGCGGCCATAGGTTTCGTAGGCCAGCGTGAAGCGTTCCAGCGTTTCGCCGCTGCGCAGCGCCAGCGGCGTCTCAAAGTGTACGTACTGCCGCCGCACGATGCCGACCGAATCGGATTGGTAAGCGCGGCGAGTGGTACAGTCGGTTTTCGTCATAGGGTTTATCGGTATCGCAACCATCGTGTTGTGTACTCCTGTGTGCCCTCATCCCCCCGACCCTTCCGCTCCCACCACATCATGGAGAAGGGACGGGGATTAGCCCCTCTCCCTGAGGGAGAGGGGTTGGGGTGAGGGCAAATCAGCTACCCCACCGGATGCAGGGTCACACCCTGCGCCACCTTCAACGCCTGATCGAGATCGCTCAGGATGTCATTGATGTTCTCGATGCCGATTGCCAGCCGGACATAATCGTCGGTCACGCCGGTCGCAATCTGCTCTTCGGCGCTCAACTGTTGGTGCGTTGTCGTCGCCGGATGGATGGCGAGCGACCGCGCATCGCCAACGTTTGCCAGATGCGAGAACAGCTTGAGGTTATCAATGAAGGCGCGTCCGGCTTCCTTGCCCCCCTTGATGCCAAAACCCAGTACCGCGCCAGCGCCCTTCGGCAGATACTTCTGCGCGCGGGCATAGCTGGGGTGATCGGGCAGGCCGGGGTAATTGACCCACGTCACTGCCGGCTGTTCCTTCAGCCATTGGGCGACGGCCAGCGCGTTATCCACATGCCGCTGCATCCGCAGCGCCAGCGTTTCCAGGCCGATGATATTGAGGAAGCTGTTAAACGGCGACTGGCAGCCGCCCAGATCACGCAGGCCAACCACGCGGGCACGAATGATAAACGCCAGGTTGCCCACCAGATCGGCCAGCACCGCGCCGTGATAGGCCGGTTCCGGTTCGATCAGGTTCGGGTGGCGGTTGGCGGCTTTCCAGTCGAACTTGCCGCTGTCCACGATCACTCCGCCAATGCTCAGGCCGTGCCCGCCAATCCACTTGGTCGTGGAATGAACGACAATATCCACGCCGTGATCGAAGGCGCGCCACAGATAGGGCGTGGCGAAGGTATTATCCGTAATCACCGGCAGGCCGTGTGCATGGGCAACGGCGGATACCGCCTCGAAGTCCGGGATTTCCAGCTTCGGGTTGCCGATGGTTTCCAGATACACGGCGCGGGTTTTATCGTTTATCAGAGATTCGATGGTGGCGGGGTCAGCGTTTTCAACGAAGTGGACTTTGATACCCAGACGGCGGAAGCTCTGTGAGAACTGGGTATAGGTGCCACCGTACAGGGCCGAGGTGGAGATGATTTCGTCGCCCGCGTTCGCCAGCGACGTGATGGCGAGAAGCTGCGCGAACTGCCCCGACGAGGTTGCCAGCGCCGCCGCGCCGCCTTCCAGCGCCGCGATACGCTGCTCAAACACATCGCTGGTCGGGTTCATGATACGGGTGTAGATGTTGCCCGCTTCGGTCAGGCCAAACAGCGCCGCCGCGTGATCGGTGTCCCGGAACTGGTACGAAGTCGTCTGGTAAATCGGAACGGCGCGCGCGCCGGTGGTCGGATCGGGTGTATACCCGGCGTGGAGCGCCAGCGTTTCGAAAGCGGGTTCGTGGGACTTGCCGTTGCTGTTACCGTTGGTGCTGCTCATGGTCGTGCGTCTCCTTGAATCAGATGGGTCTACAGATGCGAATACTCAGGAAAACGCGCGATTGTGCTTTTGATATGCCCGTGTGCCGGAAGTCCTCAGCGGCCAGCATCCTGTAGTTTAGAGTTTCCAGTTTCCGGTTTCCAGTTTCCAGATGATAAAAAGCGGTTGCTTTTCGTTTTCAACTGGTGACTGGTGACTGATAACTGATAACTGACAACTTCTCGCATACTGAACGCTGACGGCTAATATCGCCATCACAATGCGCCCGGTGTGTCTGCTGGTTTTATTCGATAACCTGCCTCCTCATCCTGTTCGCCCGTGCTGCTAAAAGCATCTGGCTTTCAGCGATCAACCCTCATAACTGGTCTTTGTAGGGGAGGGTCTGAGACCCTCCCCTACGAATCATCAGGGCTGATCGCCAACCGCCAGTTCCTCAGCGTCAAACTGCGTCCGGTCAGGCCGCAGCCGCCAGGCCAGCATCTCGACCGCTTTTCCGTCCTGCACCTGGGTAATCAGATAGACAAAATGCGGCAGCGCGTGATCGCGGTCATACACCGACGGGATGGCCGGTGAGTCCGGATGGCTGTGGTAATAACCTACCAGCGACAGGCCGCGCGCGTCAGCTTCGTCTTCCAGCCGCGCCCAGTCCTGCGGCGTCATGGCGTAGCGGTGATACTGTTCCTCAGCCGCGAACACGTTCTGAATCTGGATCGTCTCGGTAATCTGCACCCGCTCACCATTCGATACACCCAGCAGGAAGCCGCCGCCCTCGTTGGGATAGGTGGTTTCAAGATGGCGGAAAATATCCTGTTGCAGCGAACGATCCAGCTTAACCGGCATTCCGATTCACCTTCTATAGGGGCGCATCCCTACGGTTTTACAATCAAAAAGCGCCAGCCCAGGTCGGGTTGGCGCTTGCCTTTTGCTTCGTTACGGCTGTCTGTCAGCCGCGTGTCCGCCCGCCCTGGGAATCGAAAACGCCATGCATACACATGTACATACACATGGGCATGGCCTC